>JAYSVQ010000325.1:0-4795 GCA_043718485.1 Bacteroidota bacterium | reverse complement strand
AATTCTGCAAGTTGATATTGGTTCAACCACACGGTTTCACCGTCAAACTTAACTTCAAGCTCTGTTTTATTGTCGGGGGTTTGATATAAAATTATCTCACTCATCTTATGCCGCAAGTTTAACCAAAAGTAAATATGATTTTATATACCAGATAGCCCTCTGGCGGAATTGATAAATAATGTTCTTTAAATGTAGCCAAGAGGTTTCACTTACTTTTTCAAACAGCCCAGCCAATTGCTTTTGGCCCAACCAAACAGTTTCGGCCTCAAACTTTTCTTCAATTTCGGTTTGATTGTATTTTGCTTTATAAATTTCAATTTGGTTTTGCATTTTTTCTTTTTGTTTGAATGAACTATGGCTTGGCAGTAACTCTACTTTCCGATACAAAATTTAGAAAAAATGTTTTCAAGCAGGTCGTTAGTGGCAACAGCGCCAGTTATTTCTCCGAGTGCATCCAAGGCCCTTCGAATGTCGATAGCCAATAACTCCCCCGATATTTTTTGGTTAACCCCTTGCATTACCTCCTGAAGTGAAATAGAAGCCCTTCTGAGTGCATCGGCATGACGAATATTGGAAATTATAATGTTACTTTCTTCCACAAAACCAGATTGCACACGCTGAATCATTTCTGTTTTTAATTGCTCTATTGCAACTTCTTTTTTCGCGGAAACTAAAAAATGCGCCGAGGGTATTTTTCGCTTATCTACCTCTTCCAACAAATCTGATTTATTGGCAATCGCCAAGATTTCTAATCCTTCTCGTTGCAGACTAAGTAAATCCTTTTCGACTTCATTTGGATTCAATTGATCTGCATCATAGATATACAAAAGCAAGGCGGATTGATCAATCTTTTCAAATGTTTTTTCGATTCCAATTTTTTCAATCGCATCGCCTGCTTCCCGTATTCCGGCGGTATCAATCAACCTAAATTTCAAACCCGAGATGCTCAAGATTTCTTCGATGGTATCTCGAGTTGTACCCGGAATTTCTGAAACAATGGCACGATCTTCCTTTAACAGCGCATTTAACAAAGTAGATTTTCCTGCATTTGGCCTTCCTGCGATTACGGTAATGATTCCCTCTTTAATTGCATTCCCCTGCCGAAAGGAATCCAACAGCATTTTTGTTTCCTTTTCTATTTCAATTAAGAGTTTGATAAGTTGATCCCGATTGGCAAACTCAACATCCTCCTCAGAAAAATCCAGTTCAAGTTCAATCAAAGAAGCGAAATGAATGAGTTGAGTTCTAAGCGTTTGAAGTTTGATTGAAAAACCTCCGCGCATATGCTGAATTGCAATTCTATGTGCCGCTTCGCTATCTACATTAATCATGTCTGCGACCGCTTCGGCTTGTGAAAGGTCAAGTTTGCCAAATAGAAAAGCACGAAGGGTAAATTCACCCGGCCCGGCAAGTCGGGCACCTTTTTCCAAAAAAAGGTCTAACACGCTGCCCAGAATAAAAGGGGAACCATGGCAACTTACCTCGACAACATCTTCACCGGTATAAGATTGTGGCGCTCTAAAAATACTCACCAGCACTTCATCCAGATTTTCCGCGCCTTTTCGAATCCAACCATGATGCAAAGAATAAGGCTTTGCGTTGAGGAGATCTTTGGAAAAAACCCCCGTCAATATTTCAACTGATTTTGGGCCACTTAAACGAATCATTCCAACGGCTGCCACCCCTGTGGCCGTTGAAATCGCTGCGATGGTATCTCCGGCTTTGTAATGCATCAAGGTCTGAAATTAGGCATTCTAAGGAAAATACGTTGCATTATGTGGATTCAACCAAAAATCCGAACTCGCCAGGAAATTGAAATGAAGGCTTCAAATGCACGTATTAACCTGAAAATTAGACAGCAAGCCTTTGGGGTTAAAAACAATGTACTCGCATCCGCAGAATTAGCGTAAAATTTACATCAGTTTACAATGGGTGTCCTAAAAAAACTCGCAAGCCAAACGCTTATTTATGGCATGAGTTCCATCATCGGCAGGGTGGTGGTATGGGGTTTTACGCCCATTTTCACTCAATGCATGGCGACAGGTGAGTATGGAATTTTTTCTGACCTGTACGCCTTTATCACTTACTTTTTGGTGATTCTCACCTTTGGCATGGAAACCGCCTTCTTTCGATTTGCCAAATCAGATAAATTAGACACGCGCGCATATGATTCCTCCTTTTCCTTTATCGGCATTTTAGGAATCAGTTTTTTTCTCTTATTCACATTGGCCAATCCTATATTTTCTGATTGGTTAGGTTATGGTGACAGACCTACCTTGGTTTATTTGATGGCGGCCATTATTTTACTAGATGTCATTACCGCTTTACCTTTAGCCAAACTCAGGTATGATGAACGACCCATGGTTTTTGCCTTGGTTTCATTGGGCGGCATTTTCATGAATGTGGTTCTCAATATTTGGTTTTTCATAATTCAAGAGGAAAACACGGCTGATTATGTATTTATCGCTAATCTATGGGCATCAATTTTCAAGGTTTTCATTCTCATTGTACTTTCTATACCATCGATAAAGATTCCAAAATTATCCGGCGTCTCAAAAATTCAAATACTTCCACAGCGTTTCAAACTGGATTGGGAAATACTAAAACCCATGGCCGGATTCGGCGCCTTTATTATGGCCGCAGGCCTTTTAGGCATGATTTCGCAGAACAGTGACGTTAACTTTATTAAACGAATTTGGGGGGATTTGCCCCTTAGTTTTAGAGGAACCAAACTAACAGGCGAAGAAATGGCGGGAATTTATTCGGCTAATAAAAAGCTGGCTGTTCTCATCTTACTTGTTACACAGGCGTTTCGTTATGCTGCTGAACCCTTCTTTTTTAGACACAGTAAAGAGTCTGGAGACAAAACCGTTTATGCAAAAGTTTTTCATTATTTCATGCTCGCATCATTCGCAACCGGCATGTTAATCGCCAGTTTTACTTTTGAATTGGTGAGTTTTAAAGTTTTTGGATTTCGTTTAATTGCCGAAGATTATTGGCTGGGTTTAGATGCAGTACCCCTTATGTTGGGTTCTTTTATTTTATTTGGAGCCTTCACGAATTTCTCAATCTGGTACAAATTAACAAAACAAGTACGCTTTGGATTGCTTTTATCGCTAACCGGAGCCTTCATTATTGTTGTACTCAACACAATTCTCATCGGAACACTTGGTTATACCGGGGCCAACATAGCTACTTTTTCAGGCTATTTAGTCATGACAAGCTTGACCTATTTACTCGGCCAAAAGTATTACCCTATACCCTATCGAATCGACCGATTGGGCGTTTATTTACTCATTTTAGGTGGGGTGTGGCTCCTAAATTCCAGCATTGGAAATGGTGTAGTAGGGGACCTCATTTTTTTCAAGAAATTGGTTATTTCGATTTGTGGATTGGTAATTGTGTTTATGATTGAAAAAGCCAAACCTTTATTTAAAGAAACGACACCTAGTTAATCTCTTTTTCGGGTAACTGCCAGACAAGCTATTTTTATGCGAGGCGATGGATCTTCCTTTTTTTCAATCGCGCGAACACAAGCTAATAAAGTAGAACCTGTGGTGATTACATCATCAATTAATAATACACCGCCCTCGATGGGATTGTGAATTTCAAATAAGTCCTTCATGGATTCCCATCGTGCATCCTTTCCTTTTTTAGTTTGTGATTTAGAAGCTTTTATCCTCTTCAGGTATTTTTCTGCTACAGGTATTCCACTTACTTCAGAAATGCCCTTTGCGATTTCATTCGCTTGATTATAGCCTCTCTCTCTTTCCCTTTTAGGATGCAAAGGAACCGGAACAAGACAAGAAATACCATCTAAATATCCATCCCGCACTAATTCTTTTCCGTAATGCGCGCCTAAATTCCTTCCAATATGCGGACAGTCATGGTACTTAAGCGCAGTTATCATTTTTCTCAACTTCCCGCCACTATCAAAATAAAATAAAGCGGCTGCGGCTTCAATATTTCCCAATGCCACTAAACGCAGAAACAATTCGTTTTCGGTTGGGGATAAATGAAAGGCCGTTCGCTCGATGGAAAAAAGACAATCTAAACATACACTCTTCTCAACTTCAATCAGAAGGGCACCACATCCCTGGCAGGTTCGAGGAAAGAAAAGGTAAAACAAATCTTCTAATAAGGTAGTCAGGTTCATGAACTAAAAATAAATAAAAATTTAGTGCTTGAAAAAAATAAAATATCCTGTTTTATTCCCCCTTTCGTAAAACCTCAATTTTTGTCAGATTTAACTGCCAATCTGCAGAAATTGAACCCTTTGCACCACGAAATCGTTAGACAAAAACGCACCTCCTTTTTTGCATTCCTTTGCCCAAATGGTCCTGAAAATCAATTCTATATTGCAAAAACAGGTTTCATCTTGCGGATAGGATTCGTTAATTTTACCTCTTACTTATTTGCTATGATTGAGGAATTAAAGGCTTTTGAAAACGCAGCACCTGAAATCGTTTTTTATTGGAAAGACAAATTAACGGAAGCCGAAGGTTGGACGGTAATTAACTCATTAAGAAACGGGAGTGCAGGCGGTGGAACCAGAATGCGAAAAGGCTTGCAAATGAATGAAGTGCTTTCCCTTGCTAAAACAATGGAAGTTAAATTTTCTGTATGCGGCCCACCTATTGGCGGCGCTAAATCAGGAATTAATTTTGACCCCGAAGACCCAAGAAAAGAAGGGGTTTTGGGCCGTTGGTATGCTGCCGTTTTTCCTTTATTGAAAACGTATTACGGAACCGGTGGTGATTTAAACGTCGATGAAATCAGAGAGGTTTTGCCTATT
>JAYSVQ010000324.1:0-1682 GCA_043718485.1 Bacteroidota bacterium | reverse complement strand
CACAAATGGACTGAACCCAATTATTTACAATGCTTTAGGAAAATACATTCCTTTCAAGGTACAAATAAGGTACAATATCTTTCAGGGAACTCAATAATGGAGGAGAAAACAAAGTCGGCTGGTTGAAGTGAAGGAAGCTTCATCAACTCCTTTAGGAGATTTAAGGCTCGTGGATCAACGGACTCGTAGTGGAGCATTTAAACTGCGATTTGGGAATATTGAAATATGAACTTACAAAATTCAACGTCAACTCATCCAGATATCTGATTTGGAGGGTTTCAGAAATAATTCTGTCAAGTCCATAGTAATTCTTGAATTCATGCCTGTCTTCAAGCGTGCCTCGCGTGAGTACACGCTCAATAATCTTTCTCGCATGCATCTCAGGGTTTATCTTTTCCTGATCAGTATCCCAAAATAAATGAGCCCCGAGTTTCATGTTACGAAGATAAAAATTTATTAACCCTGAAAATAGCAAATTGTGGAAGTATTTTTTTTGAATTCCTTATTTGCTAATACATAAAGTAACCAACTGTCTGAACCCTTTAACTTACAATGGTTTAGGAAAATACTATCCTTTCTGGGTACAAATAAGGTACAATACCTTTCAGGAAAATTACTTTGGAGGGGTTGAACGTCTTTGAATTTCTTGACATACTTCGTTTCGATCCCTTTCAATTCTTCTGTCAAACCCTTATGAGAAAGTGCGTAGTGCCTAATCAATACAATTGATATGGCGGCAACCAAGGTTATGTACAAATCCCTATATGGTTGCTTTTTCTATTTGATCCTCTAACATGTAGTTTACAATTGTCAAATGATAAGATTTATAATCAGTTTCACCATTATTTCTTTTTCTTCGGGTTTACTTTGGGCTACTAATAAAGCAATCGCTGTTAATCCGTTGTCATTGATTTTCAGCTCACCTGTTTTTTTTAAGCTGTGTTTGTTTTTTTCTAAAAACCAGACAAACAGAAATGCCCCGATACGCTTATTACCATCGTTGAAAGAATGATTTTTTATCACGAAATACAGCAGGTGTGCCGCCTGCTCTTCTATGCTTGGGTAGAGATATTGCCCACCAAAGGTTTGCACAATGCTTCCCAGAGAACTTTTGAAACTCTCGTCTTTTTCACTTCCAAAAAGCAGAGTCGCTTCCTTTTTTCCCAATAGTTGCCTTTATAATTCAGTTATAGCTGCAATGGCTTCAAGGTACTGAATTTCGTAAGTGACGTTCTCGTTGAGATTTCCGGTTTGAAGGGTGTGGCTGTCGTATTGGTTGAGCAATACAAAGCTTTTGGTGTAATTACTCAATATTTCCAACAACCCTTTGGCTTCTTGTAGTTGCAGGTTTTCGACTTTACCCGATTGTTCAATCAGTTCGACCATTTTACCCAATTCATCTAATCGTTTCTGATTGATGGCATAACCTTGCACCAGATAGTCTTTCAAACGTTGCGTTGCCCACTGGCGGAATTGGGTTCCTCGTATTGAGCTTACCCGATAGCCCACAGAAATTATCACATCGAGATTGTAATGGTCAATTTGTCTTTCAACCGTTCTTTTTCCCTCCTTTTGAACTTGTCGGAATTTCCGACAAGTTGAACCTTCGTCAAGTTCAGACGTTTTGTAAATGTTTTTTATGTGTTCAAGAATATTTGTTCTGCTACCTTGAAATAATTCTG
>JAYSVQ010000323.1:0-1684 GCA_043718485.1 Bacteroidota bacterium | reverse complement strand
CATTGAATTCGAAAAAGGCTTGCATAAGGTACGCGCCTTCGCTGATGGCTATGAAATCGGTGAAGGTAGTTTTATGATTAAGTAGATTTCAGTTTTCTGAATTCATTTAATAATTCAAGTGCGATTTTTTCTCGATTGAATTCTGTTTCGGCTAATTTTCTGCCTTCTCGTCCTGCATCTACCCTGGCTTGAGGGTTGTTTACATAGTACATAATGTTATCACAAAAAGCCGCAATATCACCTTGTGGCGATGAACGCCCTGCACCGGATTTCTCCATCACCTCAGCCTGCCACCCCTTATAATTTAGAATAAGCGGAATTCCGGCGGCGAGGTAATCAAAAAATTTGTTTGCACTATTCGCTTCTAATACCGGAAAGGGTGCAAAACAAACGAGTCCAATATCAGCTGTATTCAAATACGCATTCGCCTCTTCTTTTGTCACTTTACCGGGTAGGCTAAGGTTTTTAGCTCCTTTTTTCAATACCAGCTCCTTTACCCTTTGCCAGTCGTTTCCATCTCCTAAAATAACAAAATGCAAATTCTCTATCCCTTCCAAATTCTTGGCCACCTCGACCAAAAAAGTAACATCATTTGCTTTGCCAACGGTTCCTGAATAAAGTAGCGTTATTCCATGTTGGTTATTTTTTGTTTGGGGAAGAATTTCGTTTGGATCGGTTCCATTTACCGCCACCAAAATTTTATCGGGAGAAATTCCATGAGAAATAATCTGCGCTTTCATACCCGGCGAGAGCGCAACAATTTTCGCTGCGGCCTGATAAATTTTATTCACCCGAAAATGCAGCCAACGCAATACAATTTTATTTTTGAGAATGCCCATGCCTTCAGGCACATCGGGCCAAACATCAACGGTTTCAAAAATAAAAGGAATGTTCCATCGCTGACTAAAAACCCGACCCAACTCGCCAACCGTGGGTGGTGTTGATGAGGCATAAATAATATCGGGCACCTCTACCCTTTTCAAAAACCGCTTGGCCAGAAAATAGAATGAGAGGAAGGCGCTTATCCTTTTCCAAAAACCCATCAAATGGCTGTATGGATTGTGAAGGGCCCAAACTGTAACGCCATCCTCCTGGAACTTCCAAAAACCAGATTGAATTTCGATTGCTGAAAATTGCTTTTCCCAACCCAATGGGAAAAAAGCGGTAGAGGTAAAAACGCTGACCTTACAGCCTTGTTCTGTCCAAATCTTTGCCAAGGCACGAGAGCGGTTGTTTCCGCTTGCGCCTTTGGGAGCGTAATACTGATGAAGGTATAAAATGTGCATGTTGTCGACTCAAAGTCGATTCCTGCACAAAGTAATAAATAAGGGCTAAGTTATCTCGAGGAATGTACTTTTTCTCTTCGCTCAACCGGAGCAATTTGGCTGCGCAATTCGTTCAAATCGCGGCGCTTTTTCCAAGCCTCGTTGAGGCGGGAAATTTGATACCCTCTCACATATAATACCAGAAAAATACCTGCCGTAATTGCCACATATCCAAGAAAAACGAGTGAAAAAACATTATGCCATTGCGGGATATAACTTCCTGAAAAAATCATCAAACTTCCGGAAAGTATAGTTACTGTCCCTAAAATCACCGGTACCATGCGCTCAGAAACGCCATTGTAGGTCAAGTAATGGGTGAGATGGTCCCTGCCCCCAACAAAAGGCGATTTTCCTCTAAG
>JAYSVQ010000322.1:0-4814 GCA_043718485.1 Bacteroidota bacterium | reverse complement strand
TGTATTGGGTGCGGTGGCAACCGGAAGCATAAATCCAAGCGAAGCGGCAAAAGTAGCCGGAACCATCAATAACAAGGGGTTTACATTCAGAACGCTTACCAATGGAATTAAAACCGGCAATACCAATTGTATACTCGCAATGTTGGATGCAAATTCGGAAATAATACATACGATTGTACAAATTGTAGCCACTATGAGCCATAAGGGTGCATCCTTTAAAAATGAAAGTTGACTGGCCAGCCAAATACTCAAACCTGAATCCTCAAATCCTTTTGCCAAAGCAAAACCGCTTCCAAATAATAGAAGAATATCAAAAGGAACTTTTTTCGCATCCTCCCAGTTCAAAATTTTATCACCCTTTTTTGAAAAGGAGGGAATGATAAAAAGCAAAATGGAGGCAAATATTGCCACGCTGCTGTCTTTGATAAAATCTGGGCCATCAGGAAAAAAAGGCAAACCATTCCAGCCTGGGATTGTAAAATTTCCAATAGAAAAACCTTGGCGGGTAAACCATAAAATGGCTGTGCAACCAAAAACTATCAATACAATTTTCTCTTCTATTTTTATTCTCCCTAATTTTTTTAGAGAGTGTTGAAAATCTGCTTTACGCAATACAATTGGTTTTTCCTTTCTCAAAAAAACCTGGTACAAAACGATAAAACAAACCACGAGTAAAATCAATCCAATAGGAAAGCCTATTACTGACCACTCTGCAAAACTAACGCCCGGATGTGCCGGAAAATTCTTGGTAAAAAATCTAAGAAAAACCATGTTTGTGGGCGTTCCAACGAGGGTTGTCATGCCTCCAATTGATGAGGAATAAGCTAAGCCAATCAACAAAGCTGCAGAAAATGCCGGTCGTGGCTCACCTGCCCTTTCTTCAACTTGATGTATCACGGCAAGCACAGCTGCAATCAAAGCCATAGTGGTTGCTGTGTTGGATATCCACCCGGAAATCAAAAAAGCCGCGGCCATTATTCCAACTAGAATTCCAATTGAACTATTACCGACATGACCCAAAATTCGTAACGCAATTCGACGGTGAAGGCCCCACTTTTCAATGGCAATGGAAATTAAAAATCCCCCCATAAAAAGGAATATAACTTCGTCCATGTACTGTTCTGCGATCACCTCTGTTTTTGAAATTCCAAGTAATGGAATCATAACGAAGGGTAATAATGAGGTGGCGCCAAGGGGCATTACTTCGCTAATCCACCAAATGGCCATCCAGATTGCGATTCCAGCCATTGGACCAATTCCAGGTTTTGATGGGTCTGGGTTAAAAAAAAGTGAAACCCAAAGGCAAGAAAGGGGACCAAGAAGGACCCAAAAATAATTCAGCAGGTTTTCCTTTTTCATTTAAAATGATTGGCAAATTACTCAGGTTTGTGAATTTGCCTTGATTAAATAAACAACATGTAGGGCAAAGAAAAATTCCCATTTACCTTTGGCACTATTATTTCTTATTGACTCCCTCTTCCATATGTTTTATGCGAAATAAGTGCCTTTTCCTTTTCCTTTTGATTTTTCAGGTTTCAGGGGCTCAAAATCTATCACTTGAAGTGGTGAGGAGAATGAACGCAACACGAGACATTTTGCAACGATATTTAGTCAAAGGGGATTCTTTATTTCCTTTTTTTGAGGTGGGGGAAAATGGAATCGAGATTTTCTCGAGTCCCATTGCGAAACAAGAAAAAAACTCGGAGTTTGTCTTATACTGGAATGAACTGAATGCGTTCAACCAAATTGTGAAATCAATTGCTCCTGATTCTTTGTTAAAACTTTATAAGGAAAAGGGTAAAAACAGATGGGATGATTCATTTTTAAGCTCCATTCCTAAAACGCCCCCTTACATTCCGGCTCCAAATCCACATTTGCCATTGTTGGGAATGAAGATTGCACTCGACCCGGGCCATATTGGTGGCAATGCAGAGGTGGCCTTTTGGGAAAAGAAAATGGTAAAGATTAGAAAAGAGGAACTCAATGGTTTTCCAGCCGATATCTTATTCAATGAAGGGAATTTATGTCTGGGAACAGCCTTAATTCTAAAAGAGAAATTAGAGAAAGCAGGCGCTCAAGTTTTTATGACCCGAAGCAAACCTGGTGAAACAGCTTATGGGATAAGCTACCCGGAATGGATAGAAAACCATTTTCCATTGGCATTTGAAAATTATGCGAAAGAGAAAAACTTATCGGCAGAGGAAAGAAAAGCATGGCTAAATAAAGCAGGACCTGAAGAAATATTCTTAAAACTGTTTCGCAATCTCGATTTACAAGAGAGAGCCCGAAAAATAAACGAATGGAATCCTGATATTACTTTGTTCATTCATTATAATGTAAAAGAAAGTAATCGCATGGATAAGGATGCTTTTATTCATGCAGTATATGACAATTTCAATATGGTTTTTATTCCCGGTGCTTTCATGAATCATGAGCTGGATAGTTTGGAAAGCAGGATTAACTTTTTACGGCTACTCGTAGGCAATGACATTGAGCAATCTAAAGACCTTTCTAAAAAAGTATTAGATGAATTTAAACGTATGACAAATGTTCCCATTGTTCCCGCCTACATGGAAGACAGCCTTTCGTACCTTAAAAATGCTTCGATACGCACAGAATTTGAGGGGGTTTATGCCCGAAATTTAGCCTTGAACGAATCAGTCAAGGGTATCATCTGTTTTGGAGAAAGTCTCTACCAAGACAACAAAGAGGAATGTATTCGCCTTTTTTCAATCGACTATAACATTCAAGGTTTTCGCGTTTCCCCTCGGGTTAGAGAAGTTGCTGAAGCCTATTACCAAGGCCTGCTCCATTATGTAACCGGAAAGCGGAATTAATGCTTTGCAGCCTCTTCAATATCTTTAGAGATATCATGCTCAACTCTCTTTTTAGAAAAAAAGAATTCAACCTTTTTATCTTTTCCATTTTCCTTACCGCTTAATTCGGCCTTCAATTTATTCCCATCTAAAAAGGAATAAAAAATGGTTTGAGGCCAATCTTCTCCGGTGCGGGTAAAAACGGCGTCTCCTAATTTTGCACCCATCGCCGCAGAAAAAGTTTCCCACGTTTTACCATCATGATTTACTTCAAAAACAGGTTGATCATTAACAATTGAAATTTTCATGCGCTCCTGATAAAGGGTATCGGTCCCGTTTTTTAGGGTGTAACTCATCCCTTCAAACCAATCGCTTTCTCCATGCCGCCATGACTCAAAACTGGTATTATCTGTTCCATCTAAAACCCAAATTCCTTCGAGGAAACCAAAAGGCCTCATTTGCTGCATTTGTGAAACCCAGATTTTACCACTCGCCAACTTCTGTTTAAAATAAGCTAATCCATCTGGGGTCAATTTTCGTGCAACGGATTCTTCTCCAGTATGGAAAGCAAACCCCTCGCAGTCGGCTTCGATTCCAAAACTAAAATCTTTCACCGGCATTAAATCTTTATACAAAACGACCCTTCCCGTAGGTTTACAATTGGTCAAATCAATATTTTCGGAATTAAAAAAGGTAGTCATGCTATGAATGATAGCTGTGTCTCTTTCAAAAAGGGTAAACGAATCAGAAATTTCTTTAAAGAAAAAAAACTCTGCTAAATCAGCTTTTAAAATATCTTTCTTGATTGATTCGGCATTATCAGGGCCACACGCACTAAGAAGGATGCAAAAAAGGAAAGGAATGATGTAAAATTTCATGGACAACTATTTTTTCGGTGCGCTAATTTCAATTTTTATTGGGGAATTTTCCACCTTTGGATTATGTTTTTTGATTGGACAGAGGAGATTCGCGAAAAATTATCTCAATCCTTACCCGGGGCAGAGGCTTGGAAAAAAATGACCCCTTCAACCCGATCCTTGCAAACTCCTACGGAAGAAACCTTATTTAAAGCCCAAAAAGGCGCTGTTCTTCTTTTATTGTACCCCTTTTTAGATGAACCGCATTTGGTATTAATCAAAAGACAGGAATACCCTGGGGTGCATAGCGGCCAAATCAGCTTTCCCGGAGGAAAAATTGAATTAGCAGATGAAAGCCCCCAAAGTGCTGCCTTAAGGGAAGCAAATGAGGAGACAGGAATTGCTATTTCTGAAGTCGAAGTGCTTGGAACCTTGTCAAACCTCTTTATTCCACCCAGCAATTTTTGGGTGCATCCTTTTGTTGGACGTGCCCTGAAAAGGCCAAATTTTCTAGCAGACCCAAACGAGGTTGCACAAATAATTGAGGTTCCTGTTCGTCATTTTACTGAGCCTGAAAATCAAAAACTCGGGAAAATTACGATCAGAGAAAATTTGAAAATGGAAGTACCGTATTATGAATATGAGGGCCACAAAATTTGGGGCGCAACCGCAATCATGTTGAGTGAGTTTTCATCGATGACTCAATTTTAACGGGCCTTATTTTCAAGAAAAAGGATTGGAATATCTTTGGCTTCCCAATTTTGAATGAATTGAGGAGCAACTTCACTACTTTTTACATTGAATGCACCCAAGACAATATCTTTGTCTCCATCGCCATCGGCATCTTCAACATCCATCACCATCCATCGGGCAGAATCAAATCCCTTAATAGTTGAAGGTTGGAATTGATTTTTTCCATTATTCTTTAAAAAGATAAATGATTCCCTTGCACCTGTAGAAAAATCAGGATAGAAGGAAACTGCAGCAATATCAAAATCTCCATCTAAATCATAATCTTCGGCGATGGCTCGATAAACCCCATTTACTGGATAGAAAAAAGACTCCTTAAAATTCAATTCACCCTTATTTTCAAAAAGGCGGATTCCGTGAAAAGGTTTCAGAATCGCCTGATAATCTCCAT
>JAYSVQ010000321.1:0-4822 GCA_043718485.1 Bacteroidota bacterium | reverse complement strand
TGTAAATTGTGCCGTCAGGTACAATATTGGGTGGAGAATTGATTTTAATGTACCATCTGAAATTGAAAAACAGGTTCAATTCCAAATCAGCGCCACTTAACCTAAATTTGCTGTCTTTTTTTTTGTTGCAATTCCAGTCTTAGTTCCCTAAAATCGTATCCGCCAAGAAGCCTACCGAAACCTAATCTCACTTTTTGCGTTTACCTTTCCAAACTATTAACAATCCATTATTTTCACACTTCTAAAATGAAAATTCATGCAAGGAAGATGCCTAAATTTTTCCAATAATTTTTTATTGAAAAACATGAGAATCAATTATATAATAGCAGTCCTATTTTTTGCAAATTGGAACAACTTTGCCTTTGGCCAACAAGAAAAGGAAGCGCATAGGGCCGTATCTAACAGCTTTGAACGGAACTATAACACGGATAATTATGACGCAGTTTTTTCAAGTTTCTCATCCGAAATGCAAAGCGCCTTGCCGATTGATAAGACATACGAGTTTTTATCGGCACTAAAACAACAAGCAGGTAAAATTATCAAAAGAGAGTTTGTGAAATATGAGCAATCCTATGCTTCTTACGGGACCGATTTTGAGAATGCCATTTTTGCAATCAATATTTCGATTGATAGTAACTCAAAAATCAATGGGCTTCTTGTGAAGCCTTTTATTGAGGCTATTCCTTCAACACTTGACAGGAATAAAACGAAATTAATTTTACCTTTTAATGAAGAATGGACAGTTGTTTGGGGAGGGGATACCAAGGAACTGAATTACCACGTCGTAAGTGTGGCTCAAAAAAACGCCTTTGATTTGGTTGTCACAAATGAGAATGGAAGTTCATTCAAAACAGATGGGAAAGCGAATGGGGATTACTTTGCTTTCGGAAAAGAAATAATTTCCACCTGTAGTGGGGAAATTGTTTTGATGGTGGATGGAGTTAAAGACAATACTCCGGGAACTATGAATCCTGATTATTTGACTGGGAATACGGTAATTTTAAAAACCGAAAACAACGAATATTTACTTTTTGCTCATTTTAAAAAGCATTCAATTGTTGTAAAAGAAGGACAAAAAGTTAAGCAAGGCCAATTGCTTGGCCTTTGTGGAAATTCCGGAAATTCATCTGAACCTCATTTGCATTTTCATATTCAAAATGTTGAAGATATGAATTTGGCCACAGGTGTAAAATGCTACTTTGACAAGATAAATGTTAACGGCCAAACCAAATTGGATTATTCACCCATTCAAAATGAAAAGGTTAAAAACGCGGAAAAATAAGGAGGTATCTTGGTTTCTATCAGCTGGACGTTTTTCTGGATTGGGGTTAAAGAAATCAACGGAAACTAAAATCATTTTAACTCATAATCCCCATTCAAGCCCAAATGCGCCTGTCGCAAAGGTGAATAACCCAAGGTGCCCTTTCAAGCTTCCATTAATCCAAGTGCTAATGCACCGAAAAAATGCTCTTAAAAATTGAATTTCGGCTTCCTTTGGCGCATTCCTATTCAAAGCCTAAATTTGCCCCTCATTTCATTCCAATCCATGATTCGCAATCTTTTATTCCTCAGTATCAGCCTTTTGGCTTTTTCATGCACTTCCGAAAAAACAGATTCCAAAGCGGGGTCTGCCAATGAATCTCAAAAAGATACGTTGCGGTATCCCGAAGAGGGCCATTTAAAAAATGTAAGGATGTTAACCAAAGGCGGAAATAATGCAGAAGCCTATTTCAGTTTTGATAACACATCGCTTGTGTTCCAATCTGATTATGCAGAATGGGGTAATCAATGTGACCAGATTTTTTCAATGCCGGTTACGGGTACATTGGGTTCCGTTCCCCAAAAAATTTCAAATGGTAAGGGCAGAACCACCTGTGCTTATTATATGCCGGGGAATCAGGAAATCCTTTTTGCATCTACGCATCTCGCTGCAGATACCTGCCCTGCCGTTCCGCCACGTCAGGTTGACGGACATTATGTATGGCCGATTTATAGTAGCTATGATATTTTTATTGCAGACACAAAGGGAACCCTACTTCGTCAATTAACCAAAGAAAACGGATATGATGCGGAAGCGGTGGTTTCACCAGACGGGAAAAAAATTGTTTTCACCTCTACACGAAGTGGAGATTTGGAATTGTGGTCGATGAATGTAGATGGGACAGAATTAAAACAAATTACAAAAGAATTGGGATATGATGGGGGCGCTAATTTTTCACCGGATAGTAAAAGGATAGTTTGGCGAGCTTCCCGTCCAACGAGTCCCGAGGATCAAAAAACCTACAAAGACCTTCTGAAAAAAGGACTTGTTCAGCCCACGAATTTAGAAGTTTTTGTGGCCAATGTAGATGGTTCTGATGCAAAACAAATTACTCAATTAGGTAAGGCGAATTGGGCACCCAATTGGCACCCTTCTGGTAAAAAGATTATTTTTGCCTCCAATCACAAAACGGAAAAAGGAAGAAACTTCAATCTCTTTTTGATCGATCTCGAGGGAAAGAATTTGGAGCAACTTTCTTTTGACAAAGTATTTGATTCTTTTCCCATGTTTTCATTTGATGGAAAGTGGCTTGCCTTTTCCAGTAATCGTTTCAATGGGGGTACACATGATACCAATGTTTTTATTGCAGAGTGGGTGGATTAAGGCCCAATTTCTAAGACACAACATTTTTGGCTCCAATCAAAAAAAGTAAATTCATAATGAAAAAAATATTTTTTTTCTTTTTTATTCTCTGTGCCAATGGGCTGCTTTACGCCCAAATGCCTTTACATGATCGTCTGAAAAACCATGTTGAGTATTTGGCATCTGAAGCATTGGAGGGAAGAGAAACCGGAACAGAAGGGGAGAGAAAAGCCGGTGAATATATTGTAAATCAATTTTCAGAAATTGGCCTTTTACCATCTGGCACAAGCGGGTATTATCAGCCATTTGATTTTCTGCACAGCAGAAAACTTGACGCCTTTTCCTCGCGCCTGAAAATCGGAGGAAATGACATTCAATCTTTTGAATACCACATTCTGCCTATGAGTGCAACGGCTGAGGTATCCGGAAAAATTTCTTATTTAGGATTTGGAATTTCGGCACCTGCAATGAATTATGATGATTACAAAGATCGAGTCGGCTTAAAAGGGAGAGTCTTTATTATTGAATTATCATCGCCTGATGGGGTTCATCCGCATAGCAAATATATTGCCCATTCCGGAGTTCGAGAAAAAATCGACTTGGCCGAAAAGAATGGGGCGAGTGCCATTTTATTTATTAATCATGATTCCAATCTTGAGCCTCCTTCTTTGGATTGGAAGAAAAAGACAAGTCCGGTTGGCATTCCGGTTTTTTTATTAACCGATGTTTCAGGCACATGGAGCCAAACCTATTGTAAATCATTAGAGAACCAAAATGCCTTAGTCAAGGTGAAAATTATTGAGGAAAGAAGAGTGGGAAAAAACGTGATGGGCTGGGTGGATGGCTCAGGAACAAACCTAATTGTCATCGGTGCGCATTACGACCATTTAGGTTACGGAGAGGAAAGTTCCCTGCATAGAGGTGAGCGTGCGATTCATAATGGTGCGGATGACAATGCAAGCGGTACCTCAGTTTTAATTGAATTGGCGCGTGCGATTAAATCGACTGAAGACAGTAACAGAAGTGATTATCTTTTCATTGCCTTCTCTGGTGAAGAAATGGGATTGTTGGGTTCAAGTTATTATGTGAAGAATCCTACTTTACCGCTCGATTTAGTTTCATGCATGTTGAATATGGATATGGTTGGACGACTGGATTCCGCATTGGGATTGAATGGTTATGGAACCTCCCCACGCTGGAGCGAAATGGTAAGCTATATTGAAAAACGATGGGGAGTAGAGAAGCCCTTTAGATTGAAAACCTCTGAATCGGGTGTAGGCCCATCTGATCACACTTCTTTTTATTTGAAAGAGAAACCCGTGCTTCACTTTTTTACCGGAGCGCATGCTGATTATCATAAACCCGGAGATGATATTGATAAGGTGAATTTCACCGGAATGGAAGAAATCACCACTTTTATTCTCATGCTACTGCAAAAAATTGATGCAGAAGACTCCATCCCTTTTGTGAAAACGCAAGATACCGAACCCGGAAAGGCCCCTAAGTTTTCAGTAACCTTAGGAATTGTTCCCGATTATATGTTTGAAGGTCCGGGAATGAGAATCGACGGCGTAAGCGATGGCAAACCCGCAATTAAAGCCGGTATTAAGGGGGGAGATATCCTTTTAAAATTGGGAGATTTTCTGGTGAAGGACATGAGTTCTTATATGAGTGCTTTGGCAAAATTCAAAAAAGGGGATAAAACCGTTGCGGTTTTAATGAGAGAGGGAAAAGAAATTTCCCTTCAGGTGGAATTTTAATTCGAATAGGAATTTTTATCCTTTAATAATCCTATATTTATTTTTCTATCTGCCAAACCTATGCCGGTAAAAATATTTTATTTATTGCTTTTCGTTTTTTCTCTCTCAGTTTCTCCACTCTTTTCCCAAATCACGGGTCCTTGGGATAATCCCTTGTTGATTGCAAGGAGTACCGATGGACAGAATTTTTCGAATGTTGCGATGTTTCAGGATTCTTCAGGGGTTCCCACATTTGTAAAGTGGAAGGGGGATACTTTAATTTCTGCCTTTCAATGGTTTCGGCAGCCTAATCCTTCCGCTTCATGGGATAGGGTGGCGGTAAAATTTTCTTACGACAATGGACTCACCTGGACAGAACCTACTCCGATTGTCATTCCCAATTTACCGGTGGGCTATCAACGTCCATTTGATCCCACGCTTGCCGTGATCAACCAAGACA
>JAYSVQ010000033.1:0-2781 GCA_043718485.1 Bacteroidota bacterium | reverse complement strand
AATGCAGCCCTTTTCAACTGTTTACGGCTTCTTGAGGCTGAAACCGAACAAAAACCTGAATAATTGGGAAATTGCCTCAACCGTAATTTTTCCTAATTTCGAAAAATATTCGGCTTGCCGATATTGAATTTTAAACCGTTGATTAAAAGGGATTTATAATGGCAAAAGTAGAGGTCGTCATGCCTAAAATGGGCGAATCAATCGTTGAGGCAACGGTTTTGAAATGGTTGAAAAAACCGGGAGACAAAGTAGCCCTTGATGAACCCATCATGGAAATTGCAACTGATAAGGTTGATTCTGAGGTTCCCTCACCAGTCGAAGGCGTGCTTTCCTCTTGCCATGGCATTGAGGGTGAGGTTATTCCGGTGGGAAAAGTAATTGCTGTTATTGAAACTGAAGTTTTATCAGGAACCCAAAAACCAGAAAGCCCCTCGTCTTTTCCCCAAAAAGAAATTTCTCAGCCCCAAATTAAAGCCCCGGTTATGGAATTGGCTACAATTGCCCAAACCCACGTTTCAGGAGGCAACGGACATCACAGCTCAAAATCAGATTCTGGCAAATTTTACTCACCCCTTGTTTTAAATATTGCCCGACAAGAAGGGGTTGCAATGGGAGAATTGGAATCGCTCGAAGGAACGGGTCTGGGAGGAAGAGTTACAAAAAAGGATATTTTATCTTACATCAAAGGGCCAAGAAATCCGGTAGCAACCCAGCCTGCGGCTACGATGGTAAAATCGGTACCAACAGAAAAAATTCAGACACAAAATCAATCCGGATTTTTACAGGTTCCACTCAGATCGTTTTCACATTCCGGAAATGTTGAAATTCAGGAAATGGATAGAATGCGGAAAATGATTGCAGAAAACATGGTGTATTCAAAACATGTTTCCGCACACGTTACCTCATTTGTAGAAGCAGATGTTACCAATATGGTGCTTTGGAGAAATCGAGTAAAAAACGAATTTGAGAAGAAATACGGCACAAAACTGACCTATACGCCCATGTTTGTTGAAGCGGTAGTAAAGGCCCTTCGCGAAAATCCGATGGTCAATATTTCAGTTGACGGTGATAAAATATTGATCAAAAAAGATGTGAATATTGGAATCGCAGTTGCACTGCCTTCTGATAATTTAATTGTACCTGTAATTAAAAATGCAGACAGAATGAATCTGTTTGGCCTGTCTGCGGCCATTAACGACCTTGCAGAACGTGCCCGAGTTAATAAACTAAAATTGGAAGAATTGGAAGGGGGTACTTATACCATTTCAAACGTCGGCACTTTTGGCAACGTAATGGGCACTCCGGTGATCATGCAACCTCAATGTGCGATTCTTGCAACCGGTGCGATTCGGAAAAAACCTGCGGTTATCGAAACCGAAGAAGGTGATTTTATTGGCGTAAGGCAACTCATGTTTTTATCTCATTCCTACGACCATAGAGTAATTGATGGCTCACTAGGCGGACGTTTTGTAAGAAGGGTTGCCGATTTTCTTGAGGCATGGGACCCCAACCGGGAAGTGTAATAAACACTGATTTCGTTGTCCTTTTATACCGTCTTGTACATAAATACCTGTAAATCAATAGGTTGATGATTTTTTTTTAAATGCAACCAACCTAAAATTCAGGTTTTGATAGGCTGAAATATTCCTTTATTTTTGCCCTTCATTCACATTATCAATTTATTAGCGAAATATGAGAAAAATTCTATTCCTGTTTCTTCTTGCTTTCTTTGCATTAGGTACAGGACAGGCCATTGCTCAAACGAGTGGCGGACCTGACCTTTATGGTTACACTTGGCGGGACAACCTTGATGCCGCCGGACCGGCCTACAATTGGGTTGACATCACAACAAAGCCTACTGTTCAAATTATTACAACAACATTGGCAGATGACAATGCAGTAGGTCCTTTTAATTTGGGCTTTAGTTTTCATTACTATTGGAATGATTATTCTCAAATTAAAGTAGGTTCAAATGGATGGGTTTCTTTTAAAACAAGTGTTGGAAATATTGCCCACGGCTTCCCTACCATCCCTACTGCTGGCGGAACCGCTGATAATTTTCTTGCTCCCTACCTAAGTGACTTGATGTTCATCGGTGGTGGAAATACTGCCGAACTTTATTTCTGGACAAACAACTCAGATTCTTTTGTGGTAACCTATGAGAATGTTCCTTATTGGATAGATTCAACTGGAACTTCAAACCCACCCTACCTTGGCAGCAATACCTTTCAGGTAATTTGTACCAATACGGATAGCTCCATTACTTTTCAATACCAAGATACAGACCCGACAAACCTTTCTGCCACTCCCTTAACTGACCTAGTTATTGGTATCGAAAACGTGGTAGGAAACGTTGGATTAGAGCATTCTCAAGAAATCGTGCCTGCCGATATGTCAGCGATTAAATTCTATTATCCTGATTCGGTTGCCCTATTTGTAAAGGACATTACCCCACTTTGGGCTGCTAATGCTGATAATCAGGGTGCCTTCGTCGTTTCGAACATCCCGACTATTCTTGAAGCCGGTGTTAGAAATGTCGGCAACCAAGATGTTACGTCAAACGTTGATGCCCGAATGAAGATTCAAGATGTTCTTTTGAATACTCTATTTATGGATACGGTAAGCATTCCGGCAGGCCTTGCATCAAGCACCAGCCAAACCGTTGCCTATGATTTGTATTCGTTTCCAAGTGCAGGTCAATATACTATGGATGTAACCACTGTTACTGCCGGTGGCCAAGATCAATACAACAACAACAACAATACTAAGGTGGAAATAAAC
>JAYSVQ010000320.1:0-4823 GCA_043718485.1 Bacteroidota bacterium | reverse complement strand
GATTGAAATCCCTGCTCACTTTGAGTATTTCTCCTCTACCGGAGTACCCATTTTGGGTCAATCTGTTGCCATTAGAATTTCAGGCCATACCGGAAGGGCAGTTAGAAAGAAATCAATTCGAATTCTAACCCGGAGTAAATACGGCCCTACTAAAATAGAATATCCTTTTTTCCTCCCTGAAAAAGACATTCCCCAATTTGAAGGTTTAATCCTGAGAGCCGATGCGACTTCTGCAATGGGGGGAAATCTTCAACGTGAAATTGCAGGTGAGCGAATTCGAAATGAATTGTTTTATTATCTAAACAAATCTGCAGGCTACCACACCGACATGCAGGCCATGAAACCGACCCTTCTTTTTATTAACGGAAAATATTGGGGAATCTATACGTTGATGGAGCGGAAAGGTGTTGAATTTATTCGCAACAATTATCCAAATGTGAAAAAGATGGATTTGATTGACGATGAAGACCTGAATGTGCTGGCGGGTTCCATAACCCACTATGAAGGTGTTTTGGATTACATGAATGACAACGATATAGAAGAACCTCAGGTTTATCACAAGGTCATTTCCAACTTCGAGATTCTCAGTTTGCTCGACAATTTTATATTGAATGCCTATATTGGCAATTTTGATTTGGAAGCGAACATTCGTTTTTGGAGACCCCGTGAGCCAGATGGAAAATACCGCTACATCAATATAGATAAAGACGGTTGGGGCTTTGATGATGATGATTCAATCGAAGAATTTATGGACGATGATTGGGCTGATGAAATTTACATTCACGGGCGCCTTTCCAAAAATCCTGAGTTTAAAACCATTTTCGTGAATCGCTTGATGGATTTGCTCAACACTTCTTTATCTACCGATACGGTCCAAAAATATATCCATAAAGCAGATTCTTTAACGAGGGCCGAACGCCCAAGAGACCGAAATCGGTGGCAAGCGGAAATGAAATACATGAAAGAGGATTCGCAAATTGCTGAGTTGTTAGACTTTGCTGAAGACCGCCCCGACTATATGCGTGAAGAGCTCACCGAATATTGGGAACTCGACGGCCCCTGCTTAGTGCGATTTGAGGGTTTTTCAATGGCCGAGGGAAAGGTTAAAGTAAATACTGTGATTCTGCCAAAAACCTACTGGAACTATATTTACATGAAAGGTTTTTCGATAACCCTTGAAGCGCTTCCGGAACCTGGTTATGAATTTGTAAAATGGGAATCGCCTGTTGACTTAGGTACCGGAAAAATTGCCGTAATCACCTTAAAAGGAGACGTGACAATAAGGCCGGTTTTTAGAAAAATTCAGTAAACGTTTTTATTTCGCTGGAAATTCAAATTTGGCAAGGGGAACGTCAACTTGACTTTCCCTAGAATTTTCTAATGAATAACCCGGATTTACTTCCTTCACTATTTTTATCGAAGAGCGATCAATTTCTTTGAGTAAAGGTTTTGGGTAAAATCCGAAAACGAACATTAAAATCACTAAGGGAATCATCACCAAAATTTCTTTGCGGTTCATGTCTTTTAAGCTGCGATTTTCATCCTTATCTAAAGTACCAAACATCACACGTCTAAACATCCACAACAAATACACAGCAGCGATAATCACCCCGGTTGAAGCCAAAATGGCCCATCCACCCCAAACTGAATGAGAATTAAAAGAGCCTAACAAAATCAGAAATTCCCCTACAAAACCATTGAGTCCGGGTAAGCCTACCGATGACAAAACGGTTATCATAAAGAATAAAGTAAAAACCGGAATCACCTTTGCCAATCCCTGAAAATCAGAAATCATGCGTGTATGCCTGCGGTCATAAATCATGCCCACCATTAAGAAAAGTGCGCCTGTGCTGATGCCGTGATTGACCATTTGAATTACCGCGCCACTCATCGCTTCAGTGGTGAATGAAAAAATGCCCAAGACAATAAACCCTAAGTGAGAAACAGAAGAATAAGCAACAAGACGCTTCACGTCTTTTTGCACCATCGCAGCCATTCCTCCATAAATTATTCCCACCACGGCGAGAAAACACATCCAACCTGAATATTCAAGCGAGGCTTCAGGAAATAGGGGAAGGCAAAAACGAACCATTCCATAAGTTCCCATTTTTAATAAAACACCTGCAAGAATTACTGAACCTGCTGTTGGCGCCTCTGTGTGTGCATCAGGCAACCAAGTATGTAAAGGAAATAAGGGAACTTTAATCGCAAAACTCAAAGCAAAGGCAAGAAATAGCCAGCCTTGAACATCAGGACTGAAATTCTTGGCCATTAAGTCTGCATAATTCGAAGTAAAAACATCGCCCAAGCCGGTCGCAGAATTTTCAGGCCCAACATAATAACCTGCATAAATAATCGCAACTAACATGAGTAATGAGCCTACCAATGTGTATAGAAAAAACTTTACCGATGCATAAATTCTTTGTTTCCCGCCCCATAGTCCAATTAAGAAATACATGGGGATTAACACCATTTCAAAAAAGACGTAAAACATGACCATGTCGAGCGAAAGAAAAAAGCCGATTACCCCAACTTCCAAAATCAGCAACAATGAGTAATAAGACTTTTCGTATTTATCGACCGAACCAAAACTGTAATAAATGGTAAGCGGAAAAAGAATCGTGGTGAGTAAAACCAGAAAAACCGAAATTCCATCCATTCCGGTAATGAAATTGATGTTATAGGTAAAGGAATGGAACCAATCGATACTTTGATACAGCGGAAAGGAAGAACCTGC
Source organism: Bacteroidota bacterium (assembly GCA_043718485.1). Taxonomy (GTDB): domain Bacteria; phylum Bacteroidota; class Bacteroidia; order J057; family JADKCL01; genus JAYSVQ01. The sequence goes on along the minus strand of JAYSVQ010000320.1, from coordinate 2,086 downwards.
GTCACTCGCCATTCCCAAGGCCACCTCATCTAAATACGCCATGAAAATCAACACATTAAGAATCAAGGGTATAAATGAAGAAGCCAAGGCTAATTTCTTGGCAAGCTCCTTTTTTACGAAGGGGATGAAGGCCAAACCCACCAAGGGTGAGAAAATCATGACATTCATTAACATCGCTGCGGTTTCCCTCTGCATATAAAGATAAATTTAGGGGGCAAGTTAGGGGAAAGGAAAGAATCTGCAAAGGCCAAAGGCCGCTGATTAAAACCCTTGGAATTGAAAAAATAGGCCAAACTGGACATTTTTTTACTCCTTTTTTCTGCTGCCAATATTTTTGGTCTTTCTAAGTACCACTGAGGGCCATCGCCTTATCTTTGCCTCATGAAGGGTTATAAAGCAGTTATTGGTCTTGAGGTTCACGCACAATTGTTGACTCAATCCAAAATGTTTTGTTCGGCCTCAGCCGTTTATGGTGGGGAGCCAAATTCTCATACCACCCCAATTTCGTTGGGCTTGCCCGGTGCATTGCCGAGAGTAAATCAACAAGCTATTGATTTCGCCATTAGAATGGGGCTCGCAACCCATTGCACCATTCGTGATTTTAACCTCTTTGCCCGCAAAAATTATTTTTACGCCGATTTGCCGAAAGGCTACCAAATATCACAGCACAACACACCGATTTGCTATGATGGCGAGGTAGAAATTCCCCTAAAATCGGGAGCGCATAAAAAAATAAGAATTATGCGCATTCATATCGAAGAAGACTCAGGCAAAAGTCTGCATGATCAGGATGTGTACAATTCCCTCGTGGATTTGAATCGCGCAGGAATTCCTTTAATTGAAATCGTAACCGAAGCCGATATTGAAAGTCCCGAAGAAGCCTCAGCCTATGTTACCGAAATTCGAAAACTCGTTCGCTACCTGGGAATTTGTGACGGAAATATGGAAGAAGGTTCCCTGCGTTGTGATGCCAACATTTCGGTAATGAAAACCGATGCAAAAGAATGGGGAACAAAAGTCGAGGTGAAAAATATGAACTCCATTTCTAATATTGGCAGGGCGGTACAATTTGAAATAGACCGGCAAATTGAGGCAAACGAAAAGGGCGAAAAGATTATTCAGCAAACCCGCACCTGGGATGCCATGAAAAACCAAACGGTAATCATGCGCGAAAAAGAATCGAGTGATGATTACCGCTACTTTGCTGAACCTGATTTGCAACCCCTCATCGTTACCCCTGAGATGTTGAACAAGGTAAAAGCAACCTTGCCGGAATTGCCTAAACAACTCTATGCACGCTATACCCGTGAATTAGGGATTTCGCACGATGATGCATTCACCATTTTGGAATTGAAAGAATTTTCTGATTGGTTCAATACTTTGTTGGCTACCCAAATCGAAATAAAAGACGCCGTAAAATGGGCTTTGGGGCCAGTTCGGCTACTAATGAATTACACTGCAACGAAAATCGAAAATTTTAAAGTTGACCAAGAATTGGTATTCATTTTTTCGCAGCAAGTTGCACAAGGAAATTTGAGCTTTTCTATTGCAAAACAAGAATTTCAATCAATTGGGGAAAATGTAAATAATTTAGGTTCTAAATCAATTTATATCACCATCGAGGGTAAAAAGTTAAAGCTATTACCTGTTTCGTGGGGGACAAAAAAAGGGGAAGGAGGAGAAAGTATTGATTTTGCTTCTGATGAGAACCGAAGTGGACCCATTAGAGAATATTATTTCCAAGATTTTGTTAGCGGAAAATTTGCTACCGATATCAATAATTTTGAAGCACAATTAGAGATTGGAAAATTTAAACTCCATTACGACTTTTATAAGATTGTTTTTTATAATGAAATAGTTTGGGCAATTAAACAATTCAAAATGAATCTTAAAGATGCTGCTTTAGATTTTTTGGATAGTATATTAGCTGAGTACATAGGTAAATTGAAAAATTCAGTACTCAGTTACTGCGAGAATAAAAATTTGATTTTAGAAACCAATTCAAATGAAATTGCATTGGCAACCCAGGAACTTATCGCAAAATTTCCGGAAAAGGCCGAAGCCTACCGAAGCGGAAAAACCGGAC
>JAYSVQ010000319.1:0-1693 GCA_043718485.1 Bacteroidota bacterium | reverse complement strand
GCAAATCCGAATACACCTATCATCGAAGTACGCACTCCCACTGCAAAGGTCGTCAGGTATTCGAAGGGCTCGTCTGTAAGCGCCCGGTATTGTCGCATCGCCAGGTAAGCAAACCCCGCATGAATGAAGATATTCAATACCCTGAAGTTTACGTTGGTGTATAGGCCCAGGGCTTTCATCAGAAAGAAATAAGCGATGAACCCGAGGAACATTAACCCTCCATTTTTGATTTCGTAGGTTTTCATAATTCTGTTTAAGTTTTGTTTTGAATTGTTAAACAGAATTAGACAGGGAATGTTTTAAAATTTCTCAAACCCATTAATTATCAAGCTATTAATGCGACTCATTCGTTTTTAAAGGGTTACAACAAAACCATGTTTTTTTGTTGTAATCCCTTCTTAAGTAAGGAGAAACAAAAGGAAATGATACAGCTTATTTTCTAATGGATCCTTGTTATCCGACTTTTTTCTCAGTTGTTTTAGAAACGCAAAGAAAAATATATTTATCAATCTGTAATTTTTCCCTTTCTTAAAGAAAAAAGGCTTCTTCTCAGCCGCATGAGCTTAGAAATAAGTTTTGCTATAAAATCTGACCTTAAATAATACCAAGGGATTTTATGATTCATATACGTTGCAAAATATTCGGCCTCTAAAAAAATATTTCTCCCATGAATGATAACAGGGTTGGCACGGGCATTAACAAAATAGGTGTTGAATCCCCAATCAAAAGTCATGCAATAACTAAGTCCCTCAGAAGAAATCGAAAAATCATATCCTTCTGATTCTATTGGAGAAATCCCAGTTCCATCTACATGGAAAACCGACTTTTAGTCAGTCAGATAAACATTCAATTCGAATTTGAAAGGGGATTTTATTTTTTTGTTCCGCTCTTTTATTCTTTTGCCGAAAACAATAGCAGCCTTGAAGATTTTTTCCAGAGGAATGATTTCAGCCTTCAAGAGCGGAGGATTATTTAGCACCTTTTCATAATAAGGCTGCCATTTGCGAGAGGGCGTTTCATTTTCCCATTTTGAACCGATTTTCCATATGTCACCTGGAAACATGACGATCACCTCGATTGGAAATTCTTTCAATATTTCGGGCATATCTGAAATTTTTACAAGTCCCTTATTCAGATAATAATTCTCCTCGTGACAAAACCACGAACAATTCGCAAACGGAATGTAATATTTTGGTTTAAACCCCCTCAATTGAGACCTGACCTCCTCCAGCTTTTCTTGGGTGGCTGCTTTCAGTCTTTCTGAATCGAATTTATCCCCTTCTAACTGTGCAATTGAAAACTGCGATAAAAGAATATCAACTTCTCCGGTAAGGCCTTTAATTTGCTCGACAATTGTGGGGGTGCGCGTCCAGCAGTCATTTAAATTGAGAATTTTCAACCCATTAACTTGAATGACCATAAATGAATCCATTCCAAAAGTGTGTACGAAAAAGTCGAACTCTCCATTAAGGTTATACCATTTGCCCCAAGTCAATGGAATAACTTTTTTGAATCCCAATTCATTGCAATAATTTTGGATCTTATGGTCAAATGTCTCCCTAAACAACACGGTGATATTTTTCCTGATTTCAGCGGGAATCTTTTTCAGGTTGGGTGGAGTGAAATGATCCGGATGTTCATGAGAAAACCAGATATGTGTGATGCCTGCAAAATCTTCATACCGGAAAGAAGT
>JAYSVQ010000318.1:0-4835 GCA_043718485.1 Bacteroidota bacterium | reverse complement strand
CACCACCTTAACGATGTGTTGTTGGTGCAAGCGCGAGGCCAATTCCGGTATAACGCCCCCAAAATCAGCATGGTCAGGTTGGGAACTGGTTACGTTTGACAGAATCTTCCCGGCCCTGATGATTGACGCAGAGGTCTCGTCGCAAGAGGATTCTATTGCGAGCAGGGTAGGGCTAAAAGGAGGCTTTTGGGGCAATGTGCTGCAAATATCGCCGTTGATTCATGATGAATTCTAAAATCCCCGTTTTTTGCGCAAATAAGCCCTTCTTTTTTTCGATATTTGTGGATAAGTCCGCCAAGCAGGCAGGCATTTGTGGAAAACGAGCGTGAGCGCCCCCTTTCGAAAAAGATGGTACATTAAACTGGCTAAGGTTCTGCTTTGGACCCTCGGCATTTTCTTTGCGCTAATTTTAATACTGTCTCAGGTCATTAAGATTCAAGCGATTCAGCAAAGGCTTATTCCCTCAATCGAAAAAATGCTGAGTTCTGCTCTCGAGACAAAAGTTGAAATCGGGAGTATGGGGATAAGCCTTCCGGCAACAGTTTACATTCACCAACTTACGGTTTATGACGTAAATGGCATTCCCGGCATTGCGGTTGAGGAGTTGAGCAGCAGCATGATTACTTTCTCTTTTTGGCGAATGGTGTTTCGCCCAGCCAAAGAGAAAAAAATCAGCATTGGTTCTATGCATTTAAAAAAACCTATTTTTAGAATATACAAGATTCGAAAAGATGGCAGTTTTAACCTTCCCTTTTTTAATCCCGATGAAACTAAGAAAGATTCCACACGCAAAAAACGAAACGAGGGACTGACTTTTGATTTGGATTTACTTTCACTTGAAAACGGTCAATTCTTTTATGCAGATTCAACTAAAGATGACAGTACCCTTGCCAACCGCACAAAAGTAAATTTTGATTACCTGGATATAAATGAAATAACGGGAAAGTTCAGCGCATCAATTTTGAAAAGCAAAGAAATGGGTGCCCATATTTACCACCTTCAGGCGGTGGATCGGCACTCCGGCCTTAGGCTCGATACCTTACACGGTGAATTCTCCTTATCCGATACCAGCATCTATCTAGACCCTTATCAGGGTATTCGCCACCATATGCATTTCACCGCCAAAAATGTTTTGATAAAATCGGGCATTTCCCGCGCAGATTTTGATAGCCATAGTTTTATCCTTGATTTAGGGCGACACTTCAGCATGGAGAATGAAAAAATTGCTGACCTGCATTTCCGCCAATCTCAACTTGAATTCGAATTTTTAAAATATTTTTCCGGACCAGACTTTCCGCTTTCAGGGTTAGGTCAAATTGCAGGCGATGTAGAGTGGGGATTAAAGCGAATAAAGGGCAAACAGGTAAGATTAGGGCTTGGGCCAAATACCCGAATTTTAGCCGATGTAGATTTGATAGATTATATTCAACCCGAATGCTTTACGCTTGATGTAAATTTCAGTCCCTCAGTACTAGATTTTGCGGAATTGTATGCCATGCTGCCGATGCTCGATTTACCCATGCAGGGCATCGCACAATGCAGAGGCAAAGTTTCGGGAAATCTTAAAAAGTTAAGTTCAAATAATTTCTATGCCGGCTTTGGAAAAGCAGCAAAGATCAATACCAAATTCAGACTGTATAACCTCACGAGTGCCGATAACCTGCTCATCGATTTAAAATTCTGGGATGGCCAATTTACCCTTGCAGAGTTGACCGCATTGTTGCCTTATGCACCTATTCCCAAAACGGGTATTCAAGAAGGAAAAATTTTTGCAGATGGGAAATTTCTTGGCGGCATCAACGATTTTGTGATCGATGCAGCTTTACGCACTATAGCCGGCGATTTGGATGCCTCCCTGCACATGACTACCCCGCCAATCGAACCGCTCTATGCCTACAAAGCCAAACTTGAAACGAGGAATTTGCAATTTAATGCCCTTCAGATTTCGACAGTGTTTAATGCCGAGCTACTCAACTTTACCGGTACGGTTGAGGGTAAAGGGTTTAAGTTTGATGAAATGGATACCCGCTTTCAGGGCCGTTTTGTCAACTCCCTCATCTACAACCGAAAAATTGATACTCTTAAAACCGATAATTTCGAAATAAAGAATAAAACCATTCAGGGAGATGTTGAGCTAAGGGATGAACAAGGAAATGGGAACTTGTTGGTAAAACTTGATTTTTCAAAATCTCCAAATAGTTATGAGTTTGTAGGAGACGTTGATAAGCTAGACCTGAGCCATTATAATTTGTGGAATGACAGTCTCTTTCTTACTTCTGTCGTGAACATTCGCCTTGCAGGAGATTCAATTGACAATCTGCAGGGCAGAGCTAAATTCTTTTTATTGAATTTGAAGGATGCAGTAACCCTTAAAGAAGCCAACGTCGACAACCTGATTATAAAAACGGTCGAAAACCTACCCGGAAAAAAAGACATAGAAATTTCCTCCTCTGTTCTGGATGGCAACATTTCAGGTGAGTTTATTTTTGATGAAGTGGTAGAGGTCTTTAAGAGAATAAACACCGAAACTCGTTTGTTTCTGGCAAATAATGATAGTCTCACCCGAAAATACTACGCAGAGAAAAAAAATATTTTAAAAGGAATTAATCTTCGTTTCAATCTCGATCCACATGCCCAAATAAACGAACTTTTACAATTCTTGAAATGGCCGGTTTATGTTGAGGAGGCAAGCCATTTCAACGGTGGCTTCTCAACCGGGGTGAGCGACAACCTCATGTTTAGAATGAGCTCAGACTCATTGCAATTGGGGTCTACTATTTTTAAAGCAACTTCCCTCACTCTTGACTTCACTAAAAATCCCGACGAAAATTCCTTAATCGGGGTAGGCGAATTGAAAATGAAACGCCTTCGCCTCGGGAAAAACCTTGTTTTTGAAGACATCGTTTTTGAACCCACCATGCTCGACAACGTGGTCGAGTATTGGCTTACCGGCAGGCAAGAACATTTACAAAACGCATTTCGCCTTAATGCCTCTTCGGCATTTGAAAAAGACGGAATCTTTACCCGTATTAATCCCCAGGTTTCAGAAATTGATGTAGACGGAAAAGTTTTTAAAGTTGATAATCAAAACCAAATTGTCGCAACAAGTGAGAGAATTACTTTTAAAGAGTTAATCTTGTCAAGCGGCATTGAAAAAATATCGGTGAATGGGGTGCTGGGGCCAAACGAGATTGACAAATTGAATGTCGCCGTGCTTAATTTCCAACTTACTACCCTTTCAGATTTCTTTAAAGAAGAAAATAATTTTGGAGGTCAAGTTGAAACGTTCATGGCAGAAGTCTCTGCCGCATTTACGAATCCCCGCGCCAATTTCATGGGCAAAGTCGATAAATTTAGTTATCGCTTTATCGATTCTGTTGACGTTTTGTTTTCAGGTTACTATGATGGGCGTAAAGAAAAAAACCTGGCTTTCGTTCAAACAAGTTGGAACTATCACAGTCAGCCCGCTTTTAGCCTCACAGGCAAATATGAATTCAACGACCGTTTCTCGCCTATTGAGGCAAAGGTCGATTCCTCTTTTATTCCTTTGAATTGGTTTGAGCCTTTTACTGAATCACAAGTGAAGGCACTCGACGGTCGCCTGAGAGTAAACCAATTTAAGGTGACCGGTCGCCCGGATAGTCTGGAACTTGAGGGCAATGCAGAAATTTTAGGCGCAGTGCCCGGCAAGTCGCCCTCCTTTTTTGTCAATTACTTTAATCAAACCTTTTTTCTGCGCGAGGGGGCTAAATTTCATTTCGACAAAAATGTGCTCCGCCTCGAAACTATACATGTTTATGACAAAGATTCTCCGAATTCGCATGCAACAATTAAAGGAGAAATTCGCCACTATGGTTTTAAGGGAATGCATTTCAATGTTGAGGTGACTGACCTTAAAGAATTTACCCTCATAAACACGACCAAAAAAGAAAACGATTATTTCTATGGAAAAATGACGATTTCAGATGGTTTCGCAACCATTTCGGGTACCCTCGACAAAATCTATATTTCAGCAGATGTAGAAACGGGTAAAGGAACCGTTTTCAGTATTCCGATATCTAATTACGAAAGCTCAGGCCGGCCCGATTATATCCATTTTTCGAGTCCGGTAATCGTCGAGAAGACCAAAGAAGAACAGACCGATGCGCCAAAATTGGGTTTTGTATTAGGCTTGAGAATTCATGCCACACCCGATGCGCTCATGCGCATTGTTTTTGATGAGCAAGTGGGCGATATAATCGAGGCTAGTGGAGAAGGGAATATTACCATAAACGTTGATGACCAGAGCAATTTCTCAATGTATGGAAATCTCGAAATCCAAAAAGGAAATTACCTCTTTACTGCTCAGAATGTAGTCAGCAAAAAATTTGAAATTCAAAACGGTGGATATATTGAATGGACAGGCGACCCCTACGAGGCAAATCTTTCGCTGGAAGCGCACTATCGGCAAAGCGCACAAATCGGAACCCTTTGGGGCACCAAAGACCAACAAAGAGTGCCTGTAAATATAATTCTTACCATGAAGGGCTTGCTTTCAAAACCTGAAATTGCGCTCGCCTTGAGGTTAGATCAAGTTTCACAAGAAGATTATATTGGACTTGCATCCTATTTACGGGATGTGCAATACGATGTACAAGAGTTGAATAAACAGGTCGTTTCCTTGCTTGTCTTTGGCCGGTTTGCACCAGCTTCTGTGTTGGCTGCACCGGCAGATGGTGGGGGATTTGCAGGCGGCGCCATTGGCTCCTCTGTTTCTGAATTGATTTCAAATCAAGTAAATTATTGGTTATCACAAGCCTTGAAGAATGAAAACTTGGGGGTTCAGATTTCGACAA
>JAYSVQ010000317.1:0-1698 GCA_043718485.1 Bacteroidota bacterium | reverse complement strand
GGGCAAAGGATCTCCATTGTCGAGCGTTACGACTGAAGAGCTGGTATCTGCAAAAACCAAAACATGGTGCACGACAGAATGATTACCGGGAACAACTTCAAAACCGGTGATGTATTGAGTCGATCCTAATCCACTTGAAAGAGCAAAACAGCGATATAAATCGACAGTGGCATTCGTTAATGAATAAGTAGGAATTTGAATAGATAAACTTGGACTCGTTATGATTTCTGTAGTCGTGTAAACCGGTGCAGCAGGTGCAGAAGCGAGGCTTCCCAAGGGTGTTCCTCCATTTATCCAATCGGTTATTTTTTGAATTTCAGACGCACTTAATTTTCTTTCGGCGGCATGATTCATGTAATTTCTATTGGGTGGCCAAGGTGGCATGATTCCGTTTGTAATGGCGGGCAATATATTTGAGGTATTGGCAACCACCGAGGAATAATCCATTAAAGAAGAGGGTGCAATCCCTCCGGGATGATGGCATTGCGTACAATGATTATACAAAATGCAGGCAATGTCATTTGACCAGGTGGGCGTTTGGCTATTTCCTGTTCCTAAAATGAAGCCTGAGAAAAGAAGGATAAGAAGTGACGAAAGTTTTTTCATTGTGAAGGCTTAGACGATGCAACCTTAAAAAGGTTTATGTGGTGTTTTTCTGAATGTTGAAGGTAAACATAAACCTTGATTACCCGCAAAAAGCGAATGATTGGGTTGTCCTGCCTTTTTGACTGATCTGGATTGTTTTAAAGTGATTCAACCATGTAAATATTTTAATGTCCGGATAATTTCAATTTTCGAATTAAAAATTGTTAATCCACTCATTTTTAGCGATTTAATTTATGTTTTTTTGGGCTGACCACCCTATTTCATGTCAACAGTTTTTAAATGGGGGTATTTTTTAGCCTTTGAATCAAGGATTTAGCAGTATTTTTGCCATCGAATTGAACAAACGAATTGGAAGCATTGTTTCAAATCGTACTTCAATTCAGTTAGAAATCATGCAGGAACAACAACTTCGTAAACAAGATTTTTTTAGGGTGCTGATGACCCGTGTCGATGCACATTTTCGTGAAACAAAAAAATCTAAGCATGCAACTACAGGTGTAGTCGCTAAAACTGTTTTGCTTTTTGTTTCCCTTTTTGGATCCTTGGCAGGCATTCTCATTTTCGAAAGTATTGGCCTTAGTTTTATGTGTTGGGCAATTATGGGTTTTTCATTTGCCCTAATCGGCATGAATGTTTCTCATGATGCTTTGCATGGAGGGCTTTCAGCCAATGCGACTTTAAATAAGTGGTTGGGGCTTTCATTGAACCTTATTGGCGGAAACGGTTACATATGGACCATTATGCATAATCAGGTGCATCACACTTACACAAACGTGCAAGGGGTAGATGACGACCTCGAGGCCGTTCCGGGGGTGAGAATGCATCCTGGAAAACCCTTGAAAAAATTTAATCGTTTCCAGCATTTATATGTTTGGCCAATGTATGGCTTTGCCACGATTTCATGGGTTTTTATGAAAGACTACAAAAAGTTTTTCGGAAAAGAGGTAGGCTCAATAAAAAGAGAAGATCATCCTAAAAAGGAGTTATCCATCCTTTTTATTACAAAAGCGATTAACGTCCTATTATTTTTAGTGCTACCCTTAATATTTGCACCCATTTCAATTGGATTCGTTTTTCTTGGGTTCTTCCTCG
>JAYSVQ010000316.1:0-4843 GCA_043718485.1 Bacteroidota bacterium | reverse complement strand
TATAGGGAAGAGGTTAGGGTTTTATCACATGACTACCCTAGCCCATTTCATGACCGTGCATTATTTAAATACAATTTTACCCTCAGCGACACTGTGTTGCAGGGAAATGATACGCTTTATGGAATAGAATTTAGTCGTGCAAAGGGTGTGGAAATAGGATTTGAAGGATTTATGCGCATATCGGTTCCGGATTTTGCATTGGTTTCTATTGAAACAAAAATGCATCCTGCACCCGACCCGGGGCTACCCTACTACCCGATAACGGGCGGAGCGATTCGGCAACTGCACGGCAAAAACAATGAAGGTCTTTGGTTTCCCAAGCAATTGTTTGCCGAATACATTATTCGCACCAATGTTGTTGATTCGGCACAAAATTCACTCAGTTATAGATTCAGAACCCGTAGTTATATTGACTCGTTGCTTGTATTGGAGCCTGAACAAAAGCAATTGGGCTTATTGGCTGGAAGTGAAATTGGGGTACATGAATTAGCAGCAAAACGAGACAGCAGCTTTTGGATTCAGCATCGAAAAGAGGCATTCACATCGGGCGAAGCCCGTGGGTTTGCGCTTGCAGATTCTGCAGGCAAAACCGCGATTGCCCTGCAAAATCTTACGTTCTGGTTTATTGAAAACGCTGACAAGTTTATTTCAGGAAAAATTCCCCTTGCCTTTATGGATTTAGATTTATTTCGCTTTTATCGAAAAAACGGACCAGAGGGTAGCCGTTGGGGACTGGGTTTCGAAACGAATGAAAAGATAAGCCGATATTGGTCTTTGGGTGCTTTCGGTGGATATGGAATGCTTGATCACAAATGGAAATATGGTTTGCAGGCGCAGGTATTTCCCAAAGGTCGCTCAGATTTTTCGCTCAGTTTGGGTTGGCAAAACAATATGATTGAAACCGGAATATGGGGATTGAATCAAATTTTGTTTCAACCTTTATGGAATCAAAAATCAGAGCCTTACACAACCCGAAATGCTTATTTGCAATATGCAGACTACCGAAAAAGGGTGCACTCAGCTTTGGTTTGGAAGCCAATCAATTGGCTTCAAATCAAAGCAGAAGTAAGAAAAGATTGGATTGAAAGTCCGTATTCAGGTATTTCCAAACTTCCCCCAACAGGAGGTTTACAAGCCACAGAGGCATTGCTAACGTTGCGAATCGCACCGAAAGAAAAATTCTTGGTTAGGTCAAGAGATGTAGTCTCCCTTCGCAGCGGTAAAAAGGTATTTCAAGCGCGCATCACCAAAAGTTTGAATGCACTCGGGCACGATGCGGGCGATTATTTGAAACTTGAATTTGCGCTCAATGGCATACATGATTTAGGCGCCTTTGGCGCAGGAATGTGGCAGGTTTCTGCTGTAAAATCGTTTGGCGAAATTCCTTTTCAAAACGGATTTATTTTTGCGGGTTCAAAACAACCAAGGAAGCTTCAGTTTTGGCAACCCGGCACCTTTGGTACCATGGATGCGCAAGAATATTTCTGCACCGAGGGAATTAGCATTCATCTTTCCCATGATGTGTTGCACCATCTCCTAAAAAAAGAAGCTTGGCGACCGCAAGCCTTGTTGATTGGGAATTTTGCCTGGGGAAGAATGGGAAAGGTAGCGGGTGATATTCCCTATTTCAGAACGCCAAGACGCGGATATGGAGAAGCTGGTTTATCTATAGCCCGATTTATTCCTTCCTCAAACAAAAATTGTGTGGGTCAATTTATCGGCAATATAAGTGACATTTTAGGTGTGTTTGGCTTGTTTCGGTTTAGTGAGGAAAATGCTTTCGATTGGAAGGGCAACCTAGTTGTGGGCATTTCGGGCACCTTTTGGATGATTGGCAGATAAATGAAAAGCGGGCCGAAGCCCGCATTTCATCGCCGTAATCCAGAAGATTAATATTTTATGATTTTGAAAGTGCCTCGAATGCCATCGTTGAATCTTACTTCCAACAAATAGAGGCCATTTTCGAAATTATCTAAGGTGATGCGTGCAAGTGGTTGTTTGCTTTCGCTGACAACCTTGCCATTCAGGTCAATAATTCTTACGCCTTCAAATTTTTCCAAATCCTCATTCACTTTATAATTCAGGGCCTCAGAACTTGGGTTTGGCCAATAAGAGAAACGATTTTGGAGTATTAGTTTAGGCTCAACACTTACCGGACAGTTAACTACCCAAAGTTCTACAATGCCTGAATCAGTGGTTTGCACAAAGGGTTGAAGCAAAGCTTGGGGCCAAACGACAATAATATTGTCGCCGCCGATATAGGGTGCCCTCACCTCATCAACCACCGAAATAAAGACAGAATCTTCTGCCGGCAATGGGTCTCCTGGCGTGAATTCCATATCCCCCAATACATAAATATTGGTGTCTGAATTGTAAAGGCCTTGAATTAATATGGTACCTTCAAAAGATGAAGTTCCATTGTTGACCACAAACATGGAGTAGGTGATTGTAGAGTCACCTGCGTTACAATCAACTGAATCAAAACTTTGCCAGATTCCGGTAGCACCTAAACCAAGGGCTGCCTGGGAATAAGCAGGAGTGGAAGAAACACCAAGAAAAAGCAGTGTAAGGGTAAGAATCAAGAACCTCATATTCAATCAGGCTTTCAGTACAAAATGCTTATCAAATATACAGTCAAGGGTTTGTTTTATCAAGTAAAACATCCTAATTTTCTTACCTGTTCAAGCTCAATAATTCCGTATGGACATTTTCCCCCAAATCATTCAAATGCTGACCAAAGAGGAGGTCAGGCATTTTAAGCTTTTTTCGCAAAGAACCTTAATTGGCGAGACCCGAAAAGACCTTGAATTGTTTGATTTTGTTCGCAAATCGGGTGAAGCCTATGAAGAGGAAAAAATCTTTGAAAAGTTGTATGAAACCGTTGATAAAAACAGCTTCTACAGACTCAAAAACAGGCTTCTGTCAGATGTAAATAAGAGCATTATTTTACAACACACCGATTCAGATGAAAGTCTGAATATTTTTCATTTGCTTTCACTCGGTCGTTTTTACCGAAATCGAAATCAATTCAAAATCGCGCAGTATTACATCCGCAAAGCCGAAAAAAAGGCGATTTCGATTGAGAATTATGAATTGCTTGATTTTATTTACTCAGAATTGATTACGCTTTCACACGAGATCGTAAGCATTAATCCTGAAGATTACATTCGCCGCAGAAAAGAGAACCGCGAGAAACTAAACCAACTCAGACAAATCGAAGATATATTGGCTGCGGTTAAATTCCGCTTAAAGGTTACTCAAAACTTTAGCTCTAGCCCTACCCCTATTTTTGATATGTTGGAGAAAACGGTTGAGGACTTTTCAGATAATCCCAGTTTAAAGGAAAGCCCAAAACTGAGATTCACCCTCTACCAAGCGGTGAGTAGCATACTTCTGTCCCGCCACGATTATATTTCATTAGAGGATTACTTATTGAGAACCTACAAGGCCTTTAACCAAGAGGGCTTATTTAATAAAGCCAACCACGATACTAAACTCCAAATGATTACCTATTTGGTGAATACCCTTTACAGAAACAAAAAAACAGAAGAATCCCTGCGCTATTGCCATTTATTGAGCGAGGGGATGGAAGAATATGGGCGGATGTTATTCAAAAAATACCTTTTCTTTTATTATAATGGCTTGGTTATCAACTATACCCGAAGGCAAGAGTATGATAAAAGCATTGCAAAACTTGAGGATGCAATGAAAGGAAGCCTTTTTAAGGAAATGCCATTTTATGAATGACTTACCATTTTCAACCTATCGGTATCGTATTTCAACTTGAAAAAATTCACAAAAGCAATGAAAGCCCTTGTTCAGGCCTCCATTCACGATGGTTTTAAGAATTTTGAAGCCGCATTTAAGCTACAAGTCGGCATTTATGAATTGATGCTCAGGCTGGAATTAGGAGATCAAGAGACCCTTAAAAGGAGGCTTGAAAAGGTAAGAAAAGAATTCGAATCCTTGCTTTCTTCTGAGGGCTATGAGCGTGATTTAGACATGGTCAACTTGCTCGAAAAAATGGCTGATTCCCCACAACCTGAGAGAGATAAGGCCCTTCAAAAGAATATAAAGGACTTTTTGAAACTTATGGTTCATTCTGATATTCAGGACACCAACGTAATCAATTACACAAATTGGTTGTCTGGCAAGTTAAACCCTTCCTTTAATACGTAAGATTTTCAGCATTTGCATTTTTAGTTAGAAAAGGGAAAAGAGATATTTGGTTATTCAAAAGCAAAAAGTTCTTTTTTCAACTTCTTTTGTCCTATTAATCCAAAGTGGTCGGGGTTATTAAATTAAAGGGTCTGCATAATGCAGGCCCTTTTACTTTTCAGAAAAACGTTCCCTCCTTTTATCCTATCTGTTCAATTTTTATGGTAACCTGCGTTCATTTTATTTTGCATTTTGGGAATCGATAAGGCCTATTCAATTCCGAGTTTATCAACGATTAAAAGTGGAACAATTTTTTGGCATTTGATAGGCACGGTTCTAACTTGCGCCCGATTTTGAAAAGTATAGAAATGGCTGAAAATAAAGGTAAAATAGTACAAATCATTGGTCCGATAGTGGACGTTTCTTTTGATGGAAAAGAATCATCTCTTCCCAGAATTTTGAATGCACTGAGCGTTTCCAGAAGAGATGGAAACAAGGTAATTCTCGAGGTTCAACAACATTTAGGTGAGAGCAAGGTAAGAGCGATAGCGATGGACTCTACCGACGGCCTTGAGCGTGGAATGGAGGTGTTAGACCTTACCCGAACCATTGAAATGCCAACCGGCGAGGGAATCAAAGGCCGTTTGTTTAATGTAATCGGCGAAGCGATAGATGGATTGCCTCA
>JAYSVQ010000315.1:0-4850 GCA_043718485.1 Bacteroidota bacterium | reverse complement strand
TGTTTAAAGACATTTCAGTGGATTTTGCTTTTATGACCAAATCAACCATTCAAACCGAAGACAAAATTGTTTGGGAAGATGGCAAGGAATATCCTTTGGTAAAACTTGAACTTAGCAGCAAAAGCCACCCTTTCTTTACAGGAAAGCAAAAATTAGTGGATACTGCCGGAAGAGTCGAGAAGTTTTTTAACCGTTACGGCGGTAAAAAAGAAACGACTGAATAAAATTTATTATATCTCAAAAAGCCACCTTCGGGTGGCTTTTTTGTTTCTACGTAAACTTTCAGCTTAATCATTAATTTCGCACCATGGGTTTCACGCTGTTTTGCGACCACACTCAGGCTGACTTATTTCCACTCAGCCTCACCAGGCCTCTTTTTGAATTGCGATGTGGCATTTTTTCCCTGCGTGAAAAATGGGCTTTTGCCTTGGGCGAAAATCCGGGAACTTCTGCACCCGGTTTCCTCTCCCCTATTTTTGACAATTTCAAAACCCAAGCCAATGACATTTGGATAAATGCCAAGTTTTATCCGGAACCCGAACTCGTAAAAATAATAAAGGAGAATACCCCGTCAGGAACCGTAAATATCAATGAAAAAGGTGAGGTGATTTCATTTTGTCTTTCCGAAAAAGAAATTAAAAACTTTACGGGTATTTCGGGAGAATTAGATTTGGTAAAAGTAAAAAATGATTATAAAAATAATCCGGTTCAAACTGAACACCTTTCAGCCATAAGAGAACTCAAAGATTTATTTCAACTGAATAAAAAATTTATAGAAAAGGATTTTCAGTTTATTAAAACCCCTGGCGAGAAAACCAAAGACAACCATAGTATTCTTTATGGTGCAGACAACATTTATTTCAGTCCCGGGGTGCAAATGAAGGCCTGCATTTTGAATGCAGAAGATGGCCCGATTTATCTCGGAAAAAATGCAGTCCTTCAGGAGGGCGCGATCATTCATGGCGCACATTCCATTGGGGAAAATTGTGTAATCAGTATGGGCGCAAAATTTCGTGGAGACAGTAGTTTTGGCCCTTTTTGTAAAATGGGGGGTGAAATTGCCAATTCTGTTGTGCAGGGCTATTCGAGTAAAGCCCATGACGGCTATTTGGGAAATTCACTTATCGGCCAATGGTGTAATCTGGGCGCTGATTCGAATACCTCAAATCTCAAAAACAACTATACATCTGTTAGGGTTTGGAACTATGCTCAAGAGAAATTTGTGGATACCCACACACTATTTTTTGGTTTAGTAATGGCAGATCATAGTAAATGTGGAATTAACACCATGTTTAACACGGGTACAGTAGCTGGCGTAGGCAGCAACATTTTTGGGGCTGGGTATCCCCGAAATTTCATTCCCGATTTTTCTTGGGGCGGAAAAGAGGGGCTCACCACTTACAAACCCGAAAAAGTATTTGAAACAGAACGCATTGTTATGCAGCGACGCGGAATGACGCTCGACAGCAAGCTTGAAACATTGTTGCTCAACATTTTTGAAACCACAAAAAAATTCCGCACCTGGGAAAAAGAATAAAATCTACTCGGAAAAATACACTCAAAATGAGGGAAAAAATTGCGGCAGGTAACTGGAAAATGAATCTCACTCTTCAAGAGGCACAAGGCCTTTGTTCAGAGATTATTAATATTCACAAAGATGAATTTTTAAACGGGCCCCGGCTGATTCTGGCCCCTCCTTTTCCTTATTTGTCTAGTCTGGCCGGCCTTTTAAAAGCACATGTCAGGATTTCCTTATCGGGACAAAATGTGAGTGCAGAGAAAAGGGGTGCCTTCACAGGTGAAGTTTCTGCAGAAATGCTGGCTTCTATAGGGTGTACGTATTGCATCATTGGGCACTCCGAGAGAAGAAATGTATTTGCCGAAACAAATGCCTTAATACTTAGAAAAGCACAAATTCTAATTGAAAATAAAATTAAACCAATTTTTTGCCTCGGGGAAAGTGAAACGGAAAGGGAGATGAATCAAACCCTTTCTGTAATTGAGAAACAATTAAGCGAAGGCTTGTTTCCCATTGGCAAAAATGCAATTCAAGAATGCGTCATTGCTTATGAACCCGTTTGGGCGATTGGTACAGGAAAAAATGCGAGTCCAGGTCAAGCAGGTGAAGTGCATGATTTTATTCGAAACTTGTTAGAAAAAAACTTCGGCACACAAATTTCAGACTCCATTTCAATCTTATATGGTGGCAGTGTAAATGCTGAAAATGCATCCGATTTATTCCAGATTCCAAACATCGACGGTGGCCTAATTGGAGGGGCGAGTTTAAAAAGCAGAGATTTTATTACTATCGCAAAAGCCTTGCCTTTATAATAATAGGTTTAGAAGTGCTTCCCAAATGTGAAACACAAGAGCTGAATTGGGGTTAATCTCACCGATGTGGAACGAATTACAACCATATTAGAATTTGCGTATGCAAAGGATACCCTAAAAATCATTCCCGCATTGCCGATGAAATCCTACCTTTGAGGGATGGAAATGGATGCTTTTATTGAGAAATCTCTCGAAGGTAAATTACCGGAAGAAATCACTGCGCTATGTCTTGATCAAGAATTAAGCAAAGAAAGTTTCTCAGAACTAAAGGGGCTCTATGGATTTTTTCAACTTGAGGATTTAAGTCTTTCCGGACATTCCTTTCAAGAAATTGATTCCTTAAGCAACTTAGGATTGCTCAAGAGACTTACCCTCAGTTACAATAAAATTCAAAATATTGAACCCTTAGCTGCCCTTGCAAAGCTTGAATTTTTAGATTTATCTTTTAACCAGATTCAAAATATTGAGCCGCTTGAAAATTGCATTCTTTTAGAAGAATTACATCTTGAGTTTAATGTATTGACCAAGCTTAATAAACTTAGCAAAAATATCAATTTAAAAATTTTAGGCCTTTCAGGGAACAAAAATATAACAAGCCTTGACGATTTCGAGGCCATGCCAGATTTGAAAGAATTATACCTGAATCGGGTGCGAATTTCAAACCCCAAAAATATGGAAGGCCACCCCGGATTGGAGCGGTTGGTATTGTCATTTCCTGAACCTTGGCTTGAAATTCTGCCTACCTTACCTGCATTGAACTCACTTTCCATTTTTGGAGAATTAAAAAGCGATTTTTTAGCCATTCCGAAGATTCAAAGTCTTCGCCATTTGAAGTTGCACCGCATTCCAGGCATGATTTCGATTCAAGGCTTAGAAGAATTGAATAACTTAGAAACATTGGAAATTACCCGGTGCGAATTAAAAGAATTGGACTTAAGCAGACTTTCCGAAAAACTAAATCGAATTGATATTCGCCATAGTAAAATCGAAACGATTATCGGCAAAGAAAAACTTGAAAAGCCCAGCATTAATTCAGGCCTCTAATCGTTTTTACGAGCCACTTCATAAAAGGCAATTTTTTTACTGCCTTTTTTATTGAAACTTGAATTGGGGAAAGCGCCCCTGAGGATTTCCTATCCTTCTTAAACTTTTTGCGCATCGCATTGAACCAGGGAGTCGCTTTCAAAAATCGCCAATAATAACGCGCATTAAATGCTTCCCACCTCCATGACGCGGCGCGCCAAGGTTTATCGGTAAAATGAACAATAGATGGATTATTTTGCGCCCTCAACAACTTTTTATACAAATTATAGTCCCTTATGTTTCTTTCATCGAGGGTATTATTGGTTGCGTTCCATTCAAAATCAAGGATTTCATGTAAATCCCCCTTGTACAAACGATTTAAATAATCTTGGTCTGCATAGGTAAAATTCTTGCCCAAATCCATTTTGATTTTCTCCAAATCGTTTCGTTTACGAATGAGACTTAAATCAAGCACCATTACACCTGAATTAAAACTGAGGTAAGTCTCTGCCTCAGATAACTCCAACACTTTGGTATAGTAATCATATGAATTCACATTGAATTTCCCGTAACTCTTTTCGCCGGTTAAAACCTCATATGCTGATCCATTGAGTGCAGCCGCCATTGGCTTATTTTCTAAATTAAAATGAAATAGAATCGCTGGGTCTTTGAGAACCACTAAATCAACATCGAGGTAAACTACTTTTTCAAAATCCGCTAACAACTCAGGAATCGCCAATCTGTAATAAGCACCTTCCGGGTAAGCGGTATCCCATGTCCCGGGCTGAAAGGCACCCTGCATTTTAAGTCTTCTAAGCTTTACTTTGGGATTTACTTGCGTGAGTTTGGAAAGGGTTTCAAAACTTACATCACTTAAACCTCCATCCAACAAAATAACTTCATACACAAATTCTCCATTTGCCGCTTTTGCAAAAGAATGAAGCATGGTTCCGGCGTGAGGCAAATACCCATCGTCACATGAAATAACAAAGGTGCAGCAAGGATTTGCGTATGAAATTCTGGGAATTCTAAGTTCTGTAAAAATTGCCATTACACTTTTCGGTTTGAAATTAGGCAAAAATTCTAATCTGTTTTTTAGCCTTCCCACAAATTATGCGTCCGCTGAAATTGGAAGCAGAGAAAAATGCAAATTGCAGCCTCAATCTTCGCCATGAATTTACAAGACCTAAGCCTTAAAATTTCGCAAGCAGAAAAACATAGCCGCCTGCTCGAGCCAAATGCAAAAATGAGAAAAGAGTTAATGGAAAAGGCATTTAATTACGCTGATTCATTTATTGAAAGCTTGTCACATGCAAAAGCTTTTATCCAAACAAAGAACGAAAATTCAAAATCATGGGGACAAGAATTTCCTGAGCAGGGCAGTGAAATGGATGAAATCCTCTCTTTTTTGGCAAAAGAGGTAGATACGCCGGGCTTAAATCCTGCTTCAGGCGGACACCTTGGCTATATTCCGGGCGGGGGTATTTATCCCTCTG
>JAYSVQ010000314.1:0-4850 GCA_043718485.1 Bacteroidota bacterium | reverse complement strand
TCACCAATAAATCATAGGCGGTACGGATTCTTCCCCATCTTTTATCACGGTCCATGGCATAATATCGGCCACAAAGCGTTGCTATTTTTCCGGCTCCCGTTTGGTGCAGAAATTTTTCGAGGCGGTTAATATTTGCTAAGCCTGAACGAGGGTCTGTATCTCTGCCATCTGTAAAAGCATGAATAAAAAGCTGAGAAACCCCTTCTGCCTTTAGGTGGGTGATTAACTTTTCTAAATGTCGAATATGGCTATGCACTCCGCCCTCTGATAATAAGCCCATCAAATGGATGGGTTTTCCATTTTGCTTGGCATATTTTACCAGATTCTTAAAGACCGAATTTTGAGCGAAATCAGGGTCTTCTAACGCATTCGTAATTCGCTCCAATTCTTGAAAAACCGTTCTGCCTGCCCCAATATTAATGTGACCAACTTCTGAATTGCCCATTTGGCCCTTAGGAAGGCCAACCCATTGCTCAGAGGCGCGGAGTTGGGTATTGGGGTGATTTTTTAATAGGGAATCATAAAAAGGAGTCTGGGCTGCATCTATGGCGCTTACCTCAGGGTTTTCGGCTATTCCCCAACCATCCAAAATAATCAGAATTACTTTACCTGCGTCCATCGGGCAAAGTTACTCAAGCGAGAGACTTTAATCCCTACCCATTTGGCATTCATTCAGGTGTTTTTATTCTAATTTGTGACCATTCAAGGCTTTAGTCTGCTTTGTCGGTACTTAAATGAGTGAAAAAAATAACAAATTTTGATGCCCGAAACCCTAATGTTGGGGAGATTTTGTCTTTTTACTTCCCAAATTTTACCCTAATTTGGCGAATTGTAATTAAAAATACATTTTATACTTATGAAGATAGTTAAACTTCTGTTTCTCGCTTTTGTAATTTCTTTTAATCTTGAGCTTTCTGCTCAGGCGCCGCAGTCTTTTAATTTTCAAGGCGTGCTGCGCAACAACACCGGGTTAATTCAAGCCAATACGGCCCTTGTCGTTAGGCATACCGTGAGGCAGGGTTCTGCTACCGGTACCTCTATTTATCAAGAGACCCATGCGGTTTCGACCAATGATTATGGCGTATTCACCACAAAGGCAGGATCAGGCTCTGTGGTTTCAGGAACGTTTAATACCATTGATTGGTCAACCGGAAATTATTATTTGCAAACTGAAGTGAATCCGGCATCTGCTGGTTTTAGCGACATGGGTGCGAGTCAATTGATTTCAGTTCCTTTTGCCTTATATGCTGATGAAGCCAATAAGGCAACAAACATGGCGCTGAACGATCTTACAGACGTAACTTCTACCTCCCCAACAAATGGTCAGTCACTTGTATGGAATGGTACAGCATGGGTACCCCAAACGATTTCTGGGGGTTCAACCTATACGGCAGGTACAGGTATCAACGTAACCGGAACGGTAATCAGTAATACAGGAGATACCAATGGGGCAGACGATATTACAAACGCTACCTCTGCAGGTGGTGATTTGGGCGGAACGTATCCAAATCCTTCTGTTATTCGCCTTCAAGGCCAATCTGTAGCCAGTACGACACCAACATCTGGTCAGGCATTAGTTTGGAGTGGCACTCAATGGGCGCCTGCAACGGTAGGAGCGGGTGGAACCTACTCAGCCGGAACGGGAATCAACATTATAGGTACCGTGATTTCAAATACAGGAGATGCGAATGCAGCTGATGATATTACAACATCCACCTCAGCAGGTGGAGATTTAAGCGGCACATACCCTAATCCAACGGTTGCTCAAATTCAAAGCAGAGCGATATCTGCTACTGCTCCAACTTCAGGCCAGTCTTTGGTTTGGAATGGTTCACAATGGGCACCTCAAACGATTTCAGGCGGTGGTTCCTATACCGCAGGCACAGGCATAAACGTAACAGGTACTGTAATTACCAATACAGGTGATACCAATCCACTTGATGATGTAACTACCTCAACCAATTTTGCAGGTGATGTTACCGGTTTATATAATGCTACAAACGTAGTTAGACTTCAAAACAGAACTTTAGCTTCTACTGCGCCTTCATCCGGCCAAGTGTTGAAGTGGAACGGGGTGCAGTGGCAACCCGATACGGACCTCACAGGGGCAAGCTCCTATACAGGCGGAACGGGCATTACCATCACAGGAAGCGTAATTAATTCAACCTGGACAACCAACTTGAATAATATTTATAGCAACAACACAGGAAATGTGGGTGTAGGAACCGGTGCCCCGGCTGCAAAATTTCAAGTTGCAGGTGTGCCGGCAACTACGATTACATTGCCAAATTTGGTCGTCGATTATGTAAATATTTACGGAAACCTATCCAATATTTCTGCAACTGAGAATTCTGCAATTGTAGGCTACGCTACAGGTTCTTCTGTTGAGAATAATGGTGTTGTAGGCTTGGCCGGTACAGGTGCAGGAGATAACATTGGCGTAATCGGAACCTCAACATTGTCAACCTCGGGCGATAATTATGGCGTGTTTGGCTATGCAGATGGGAATAATTTTGTAGCAGGTACTTACGGAAATGTAGCTGCAAATGCAGGTGGTACAGGTATTTATGGCGATGATGGAAATACAATACTGTCGAATTGGGCTGGTTATTTCTCAGGTGACATTTATGCAACAGGTGACGTAGGTGGCGCAACTAAATCTTGGAAAATAGATCATCCTGCAGATCCTGCCAATAAATTTCTACGCCATGTAAGCATGGAAGGGCCTGAAATGTTAAATTTTTACGACGGTGTAATTACAACAGACGGTAGCGGTTTCGCGACCGTACAGTTACCTGCCTATTTTGAAACTATCAATAAAGATTTTCGCTATCAATTAACATGTGTTGGCGTTTTTGCTCAGGCTATCGTTAGCACAGAGATTCAAAACAATCAGTTTGTTATTCAGACGAATCAGCCTAATGTAAAAGTTAGTTGGCAGGTAACTGCGCTTCGCGATGATCCTTATGCAAGGGCGAATCCGATTCAAAACGAAACAGAAAAATCCGAAAAATTTAAGGGTCGTTATCTCCATCCGGAATTGTATGGCCAACCTGAAGAGAAAGGATTTTTTTATAACAAAATGGATTCGAAAGGCACAGCATCTCAAACCAAATCCCAGAAGTAATTATGAAACTCAAAAAAATCTTTTTCTTTTTGCTTTGCTCAACCGCAATGGTACTCAATGCCCAAAGCCTTGAGCGAAAAGTAGTGGCAAGTGGGGGCACCTTTGCAACATCTGCCAACCTCCAATTAGATTACACAATTGGTGATTTGGTCGTGGCTACCGGAAGTGCAGGCACCGTAATTGTAACCCAGGGCTTCCAACAAGGAAATACAGGTTCAGTTGGCGTTACGCCTCCAAAGGTTAAGACTGACTTGGCTGTTTTTCCGAATCCAACCCAAAATGAGGTTTTTCTGAAAGGTTCAATCGAAGGGGTAAACAATGCAACTCTTGAAATTTGGGACATCTTAGGTAAAAAATTGGGAACGGTCGAGGTTATCATTAAAGATGAACAAATCGATCAGAAAGTGGACATGTCAGGCTTTACAGCTGGCCAATACCAACTGAGCCTTCAAGGGCCCGATGGTTTGATTGGAAGTTTTAAGGTGAGAAAAATAGACTGAAATAACCTATAAACAGGTATTTGGGCCACCTTTGGGTGGCCCAAATTTTTTGTGGACAGTTCATCCAAGTTTATTTCTAAATTGGGACATTCCTGTGGCACGAAATGTGCTTCTGAGAAGGGCAAAAGCTTGCAAAAATGAAAAAAACGGGTTTTATCACAGTATGTTGGTTGTTGTTGAGCGCCATGGGAATGGTCTCAGCACAAAACCAAGAGGCTGTTTTTCAAAAAGTATCGAGTGCGATTTCAGCTAAGGATGCAGTTGCATTAACCGGTGTTTTTCATGCAACCGTTGAAATGACCTTGCCGGGTATTACAGATGGAGCTTACGCTCAGAAGCAAGCCCAACTAATTATTCGCGATTTCTTTAATAACTATCCACCAACCTCTTTTAAAATTCAGCACAAAGGAAATTCCGGCAACACTTTTTATGCAACCGGAGTTTATGTATCGGCAAAAGGCACTTTTGATACCAACATCTTTGTGCGAAACATGGGTGGAAACTTTGTTGTTACTCAGATTCGTTTCGAAGCTGAGTAAAATATTCCTTTCTTTTTTTAATTTTTAGCCGTCACCGTTCCATTGTGTATTTTTGGAATCTATGACGCAGAACGAATTTAGTTCGCACCCCGAAACCGAAAGGTTAATTCGCCTTGCCCTGCATGAAGACCAGGGCGCGGGAGACCATACTTCCCTTTCCACTATTTCTGAACAGGCCTTGGGTTCTGCCCGTTGTATTGTAAAAGACAAGGGAATACTTGCCGGCATTGATGCGGCCTTGAAAGTTTGTCAAATTGTGGATTCTACCCTTATTGTAAAAAAAAGTAAAGGGGATGGTGAAGCGGTTTCATATGGGGATATTCCGTTTACGATAGAGGGTTCAGCGCGCGCTATTTTACTTGCTGAAAGGCTTATTCTCAACATCATGCAGAGAATGAGTGGAATTGCGACCTATACGCATTCCCTTGCAAACCGAATCGCTGACCTCCCTTGTAAAATTCTCGATACCCGAAAAACCACGCCTAATTTCAGACATTTTGAAAAATGGGCGGTGAAAATTGGGGGAGGGGAAAATCATCGATTTGGATTGTATGACATGATTCTCATTAAAGATAATCATGTTGATTTTGCAGGGGGAATCGAAAAAGCCTTAAAAGCGGCAAACACATATCGGAGCGAAAATAGACTTGATCTTTCTATCGAAATTGAAACTCGAAATCTTGA
>JAYSVQ010000313.1:0-4852 GCA_043718485.1 Bacteroidota bacterium | reverse complement strand
TGTTTTTCAATTTGCTCGTCTTCTACTTTCTCAAATAAAATTCCAATTTCTACAAGTTGAGTCCCAGACTTAACCATAGGAAAAAGATTAGCCTTATCCCAAATTACCTTATCCATTCCAAGAAATGATTGCAGCTTTTGGGCCGCGTCAGGCATAAAAGGGGAAAAAGCAACCGACAGAATTCCACACAATTGTACCGAAACAAACAGAATTGATTTCACTGCTTCAGGGTTTGTTTTGTGAAGTTTCCAAGGCTCTGTATCCGCTAAATATTTATTGCCAAGACGCGCGATTTCCATTCCGAATCCGAGTGCTTCTCTAAATCTGAATTTCTCGATACTTTCACCCTCTTGCCTGAGTAATTTTTGGGCTTCCATTAGAATTGATTTTTCAGCCTCAGTTAAATTTACCTCAGGCAAAATCCCTTGAAAATAATTAAAGCAAAGAACCTCAGTTCGGCGAACAAAATTTCCGAATACCGCGACGAGTTCTCCATTCACGCGAGATTGAAATTCTTTCCAGGTAAAATCATAATCTTTCTGTTCCGGAAAGGTGGCTGCCAACACATAGCGCATTAGGTCAACTTTTCCCGGAAAATCTTCGATAAATTCATGTGCCCATACGGCCCAATTTCTTGAGGTTGAAAGCTTTTGCCCTTCTAAATTTAAAAATTCATTGGCGGGAACATTTTCCGGCAAATTGAAGCCGCCATGGCCCATTAACATGGATGGAAATACGATACAATGAAAAACGATATTGTCTTTACCGATAAAATGAATCAGGGCCGTTTCAGGGTCTTCTTTCCACCATTCCATCCAATCAAACGTTTCACCTTTTGCCTTTTTTTCTTGTTCAAGATGTCTTGTCGCAGAAATATAGCCTATGGGCGCGTCGAACCAAACATATAAAACTTTTCCTTGGGCATCTTTTAAGGGAACCTTTACGCCCCATTCTAAATCTCGGGTAATCGCCCTCGCTTGAAGACCTTCATTTAACCAAGATTTGCATTGCCCATAGACATTGGTTTTCCAATCATCATGGTCATTCAAGATGTAGTTTGAAATTCTGTCTTGATAATCGTTTAGGGGAAAATACCAATGGCTTGTTTCGCGCATTACTGGAACTGTGCCGGTAATCGTGCTTTTAGGTTGTATTAAATCAGTTGGATTTAATGAAGAACCGCAATTTTCACATTGGTCGCCATAAGCAGCGGGGTGGGCACATTTTGGGCAAGTTCCGGTTACATACCTATCCGCTAAAAAGAGATTTGCCTTTTCGTCAAATAACTGCTGATTTGTTTTTTGAATGAGCTTGCCCTCTTCGTAAAATTTTAGAAAAAAAGATTGGGCTGTTTCATGGTGAATGGGTAGAGAGGTGCGTGAAAAAATATCGAAAGAGATTCGAAAATCTTCAAAGCCCTTTTTAATAATTTCATAATATTTATCAACTAAAACTGCAGGACTCGTATTCTCTTTTAATGCCTTTATTGAAATAGCAGCCCCATGCTCGTCTGTACCACAAATATGCAAAACTTGCTTTCCGCGTAGCCTTAGGTACCGAACATAAATATCTGCCGGCAAATAGGCCCCGGCGAGGTGGCCAAGGTGCAATGGGCCATTGGCATAGGGCAATGCAGAGGTAACCGTATATCTTTTAAATTGGGCGGGGGCCTTATTCATGGTTCAAAGATAGAGATTCCCAATTTCTGTAGTGTTTTAGGGAATAGCTTTATCTTTGGGGGATGCGACCCTTTTTAAAAATAGGGAATTTAACGGGCCTTCACGATGCCCGATATTGTGCTGCAATGGGTTTTAGGCTACTTTCTTTTGCCAAGGACGCGTTTACAGCAGCATCACTGGCCGAAATAAAATCCTGGATTTCAGGGCCGGAAATTGCCGGGGCCTTTACCAACGAGACTTCTGATGAGATAAATAGCTATTCAATTCAAGCCGGGCTTGACGCTATTATTATTCAAGAGAACTACCCGCCGACAGAAGCCAGTAAAATTATAAAACCCGTTTTGTTCCAATCATTGGCCAATACAAATGTAGCTGCGTTGGCAAGCCTTTTTCCTCAAGCAAAATTTGAAATTGATTCCACTCAAATTCCCTTTGCGCTTGACTTTTTAGATCGTTGCATGATTAGGGTGCCCTTCGCTGAAGCGGCTTGGAAGACCCTGGAAATTCATGGCGAAAAAATATTGGGTTATAGTTTGGGGAATTTTGTTTTTGACGAAGAGGGTTTGATCGACTTTGATATTTGCGATACTTTTCTTCATTCATTCACCGAAAAAATGCGAAGCTAAAAATGGAAATTGTGCCCCATAGTGTAGTGTCTTTAACCTACAATCTTAAACTCGCAGATGGCGAAGTCGTTGAGACAGCAACGGATGAAAATCCTTTTGAATTCATTGTCGGCATCAATTTTACCTTGCCCGGTTTCGACATACATTTGTTAGGCTTAACCATTGGGGACCATTTTGATTTTCTGTTACAACCAGAAGAAGCGTTTGGCAAAATTGACGAAACCTTAATACTTGAAGTGCCGGTAGATAATTTTAAGGGGGCGCCCGAGGGCACGATTGAACTAATGAAAACCTTGCCCATGGTGGATTCGGAAGGCAATACCATATTTGGTGTCATTACAGAAATTACAGACGAAATCATTACCATGGATTTCAACCATCCACTTGCAGGTGAGCCGCTCAATTTTAGCGGAACGATTATGACTGTAAGAAGAGCCAAGCCAAGCGAATTAGAATCTGGCAAAGTCGATCCTTTTAAACTAGGAGGTATTTTAGATAATTAACTTAAAGTACCTAAACCAGACATTGCTGCTAAAAACTCGTCTTTTTTTCTTCTTGAAACCTCGATTTCGGCTCCGTCAGACATTATTACCGAGCCCCCGCGACCTCTTATATATTTCGCAACACAATCTAAATTGATCACCGCAGATTGATGAATTCTCATAAACTGAGTGCCTTTTAATAGTTCCTCATATTCCCTAAGCGCTTTTACTACTGTGTACTTAATATTATTTTTCAGAAAAAAGTAAGTGTAATTTCCGTCGCCGTCAAGTCTAATAATTTGGTCCATCTCAATAAAAATGTAACCCTCATCCACTGGAATTGAGATTCTTTTGTTTCTATTTCCAGGTTTGAGGTTTTCAATAAAAACTTCCTTGTGACGATTTTTAATGCCTTCTTTTCTTTTTTTCCGAGCACGCTCAACCGCTACTTTTAATTCTTGGTGATCAATCGGCTTTAAGAGATAGTCAATGGCCGAAAAACGAATCGCTTGAATGGCATAATGATCGTATGCTGTGGTGAAGACAACCTCAAATTCTAAATCACCTAACCCTTCCAACACATCAAAACCAGAGCCATGTGGCATCTCAATATCTAAGAAAACGATATCAGGTTGTTTCTGTCGAATCTCTTTTATTGCGGTCAGGGCATTGTCTGCGGTGCCGGCTATTTCTACGTCAGGGCAATAGTCATTAAGCAAACTTATCATTGCTTCTCGCCCATACATTTCATCATCAACAACGATTGCAGTCATGTTTGTAAGTCAGTTGGTGCTAAATTGATAAAACCCGATTGAATATTCAAGTCTTTTCCTTGTTTTCACAAAGCAAAATTGGGTTTTAGGGTTAGAAAAGACAGGCCAAAAAAACCGCCCTATTACAGAACTTAATATGTCTTTTTTCTCAAAATGTATCCAGATTTACTTTTATCCATTGTTTTCCATTCCATGGCCGCATTTTCTTTTTAGCTTCGTGACATGATTTGGCAATACCCAAAAGAACCGGAAGCCTCTTTTTTTCATGAACAGGAGCAAATTTTGTTTCCTGAATCATCGATTCATCCAATTACAAAAGAATTAATTATCGCCAGGGGCATTCATTCAGAAGCTGATGTTCAATCCTATTTATTCCCTAAATGGACCGATGGGCATGCCCCTATTTTAATGAAAAACATGGACAAGGCAGCCCTCCGATTGTCTGATGCCATTCAAAAAAAGGAGAAAATTTTTGTTTACGGCGATTATGATGTGGACGGAACGACCTCGGTTAGTCTTTTTTCTTGTTGTTTAGAAAATTGGGATGTACCCCACTCCTATTACATTCCGGAGCGGGAAAAAGAGGGATACGGACTTTCTTATATGGGAATAGACCTTGCTTACGCAGAGGGTTATTCCCTAATGGTTGCCCTGGATTGTGGAACAAAAGAATATGAAAAAGTAAAATATGCAAAAAGCAAAGGGATTGACCTCATTATTTGTGACCATCATACACCCGGCTCCGAGCTTCCTGATTGTTATGCTTTTCTAAATCCGAAACAAGAAGACTGTAACTACCCCTTCAAGGAATTGAGCGCTTGCGGGGTAGGATTCAAATTACTGGAAGAGGTTTCAAAAAGGTTGGGAATTCCCCTCCGACCCGATGGGTGTACTGAAATTTTTTACAAATACGGTGATTTGGTTGCTTTAAGTATCGCATGTGATATTGTGCCCATAGTTGGCGAAAATCGACTTTTTGCGTTTAAAGGTTTAGAAAAAATAAAAAATGAACCAAGCGAAGGAATCGCAAGTTTAATGGCCCTTTCTGAAACCCAAAGAGAATGGAATATTTCTGATTTAGTTTTTTTTCTGGGGCCTAGAATCAATTCCGCCGGTAGGCTAGGCTCGGCAAGACGTGCTGTTGAGGTTTTAAAGGGAAAGGATAAGTATCTAACAGACATCGCTTTAGCGCTGCATAATTTGAATGAAGAAAGACAAAAAACAGATAAGTTAATAACGGCAGAAGCCCTAAAGTTAATCGAAGTAGAACAGATTGAAAATGAGCTCTTTTG
>JAYSVQ010000312.1:0-1703 GCA_043718485.1 Bacteroidota bacterium | reverse complement strand
ATATTCATGTCTACAGTAGAAAGGATAAAAAACGGGCTTCAATATACAATCGAGACATTGTTCATTCGAAAGGACAATCATTCCTATCTGGAACGGAGGCCAAATGGTATAACCTTGAGTTGTCATTTTTCCGGGCTTGATTGCAGTTTAACCTTTGGAGACGATCCGATATCACATCATATAAAATTTGAATTTCATCTCGACTATCTGAAAGGATTTTCCCCTGATTTTGACATCTATCAATTTCCTGAAAATCTGAAACACGAGATTTGTTGCAATACGCAAATGATCTTGCACGACATCATCACCTGCAAGCAACAAGGAGTTTTTAGAAACATGTTTATGGAAAGTAAGGCACTCGCGCTCCTACTCTGTTTTCAAAAATGCAATACTTCCACACAAATTTCGTGTGACTCGTGTAAATTTCTCACGAATAAAATAGAAAGAGAAAAAATACTCAAGGCAAAGGAAATAATTTTGAGCCGGTTAAATAATCCTCCTACTATTCCAGAGCTTTCGTTGCAAATAGGAATCAATCAATGTTACCTGAAGAAAGGTTTCAAAGAAATATTTGGCACTACGGTATATGATTTTGTGCAGGAACAAAGGATGTCGAAAGCCAAAATGCTACTTTCCACCACGGACTATTCTGTAGCTCAGGTGGCGGATCAGATAGGCTACTCTAGTGCCAGCAATTTCAGTACGGCCTTCAAAAAGCATGTGGGTGTTTTTCCAAGTGAATTAAATCAAAACTAATTTTCCGTTTATGGTTACAGAATTTCCGCTTTGAATACGGCAAAAGGATTGAAATCTCATCACTTTTGAGGTAAATTAAAAAAAAACACATGGATACGAACAAAAATTTTGTTGCGATAAATTATATCGATTGCGAAGAAGATTATAAACCAAGATTCGAGGAATTATTTGGCAGTAGAGCACAGGCCATAGACCGAATGCCGGGCTTCAAAAATATGCAGGTACTCAAGCCAAAAGATGGAGAAAGCAGCTATTTGATCGTAAGCTTTTGGGAGAATGAGGATTCCTTTAAGCAATGGACAGGTTCACCTGAATTTCTCGAAGGACATAAACGCGGCTTTGCAGATTTGGCGAAGGCGAAGGCAGAAGGAAAGTCACCACCGATGAAATCAAGTTTTAAAACATACAATGTCTTAAGTAGATGATTTTGAAAAAGAACAATGCAAATGAAGGTGGGAAGAAAGTCTGGCTCAAGAGGCTTGGCTTTTATGGCTTCCTATTTTTTCTCATTAAGGGTTTAGTCTGGGTTGGTGTGGGAATCCTTGCTTGGTACAAGTTGAAGAATTAGGGTGCTAGTTTTTGTCATTATTTTTGCAAATTTCATGCAAAAATATCGCCAAAAACAGTGATTTTTTTTGCCTTTGCGACGGATTAAAATCCGTCGTTACTAAGATTACACCCCTACGGGGCTATGACATATTTCGGTTCCGTTTTTGTCACTATTTTTGCTAATTTTTGCAAAAATACTGCCAAAAACGATTGAATTATTATTTATAAGCGACGGATAAATCCGCCGCCTATAAAAATTTTACTATTACGGGGCTTTGACCTTAATGGTAGCAAATTAGGATGCATTTGTTTTAGTGGAATAATTTGATGTTAAGCCCTTATGAGTACGTTTCTTTCCAGTAGTCTGTACTCACATGTTCAATAAGGTCGGGAAAAAA
>JAYSVQ010000311.1:0-4861 GCA_043718485.1 Bacteroidota bacterium | reverse complement strand
GTGCCGTTTCCAGAATTCAAAGGGGAATGGTCTCTTTTGCCCGCGTCGAGGCTTTTTTGGAAGAACAAGAGCATGTTAAAGAAGCTGTGAATGCCCTTTCTTTTACTGAATTCAAATCCTCTATTTCATTTCAAAATGTATCCTTTGACTATGGTGCCGAAAAAGTATTAACGGGAATCAATTTTGAAATACAGCGAGGCCAAACCCTTGCTTTGGTGGGCCCTTCAGGTTCAGGAAAATCTACACTCGCTGATTTGCTTCCCAGATTTTACGACCCGGTCATGGGTACAATTTATATTGATGGAATCAATACAAAAAACGTAAGGGTAAAGGACCTCAGAAATATTTTCGGAATCGTTTCACAAGAAGGTATCTTGTTTAATGATTCACTGCTCAGAAATATTGCCTATGGAGATGTAACGCCTGATTTAAATAAAGCAATTGAAGCAGCTAAGGCCGCAAACGCGCATGATTTTATTTTGGCTTTACCCGACGGTTATCAAACTCAAATTGGCGAAAGAGGAACCCGTTTGAGTGGTGGACAAAGACAGCGGATTGCAATTGCCCGTGCATTGTATAAAAATCCGGCTATTTTAATATTAGATGAGGCCACCAGTTCCTTGGATTCAGAATCAGAAAAATTAGTTCAGGATGCGCTTGAAAAATTAATGAAAGGCAGAACTGCAATTGTTATAGCCCACCGACTTTCAACGATTACGCGTGCCGACAAAATTTTGGTTATTGAACAAGGGTTCATCAAGGAACAGGGAACCCACCAAGAACTGTTAGAATCAGGTGGCCTTTATAAAAATTTGTTTGAGCGTCAATTTGTGCAGTAGCACCAAAAAAAACGCCTGCCCTCAACATCGCTGAGTGACAGGCGGCAAACTAACTAACCATAACAAACAAACCTGAGACAAAGATAGAAGAATTCGGCAATTCCAAAAGAGGGATAAGCAAGGTACCCATGGCCCATTTCTAAGCTAAGGCATTGTTAATCAACCAATTAATTGTTTAAGCTTTTCCACATTTCATCATCGACTTACCCACAAACCTGCGGTTTTTGAGGCCCAAATATTGCCAAATATTTGAATTTTAAAGGTTTATTAAGACCAGCCATTGTGGCTAATTTTTTTTCTTCTCCTAAATAATTCTTCCCTTTAGCTGAATTCTTTGAACCAAAGAGTTTTAACAAAACTGAAAAATGGGCCCAAAAATCCCATTAACTACTTAATTAGGGCGTAATGGCATAAATAACCTTTGAGATCAACACATCACTGGGCTCCCTTTTCTCAGCCTATCTTATTGAAATTGAGTTAACTAAAGTTCCATTTCTTTTTTTCCACCTGAAGGCCTTTTTCAATTGAAAAAGAAAAATTAAACAAACTCGATTCCCCTTTTTTGAAATTAAATTTTTGGCTTCAGGTGAGGTTAAGCTTCCAGAAAAAACAAAAATTATACAATGCTATGATTATTAATGCTTTAACAGTTTATCATTTCAAAGGCATGGACTGATAATTTTTCCACATTCCTCACAAAAATTCATAAGAAAACTAGGTTTTTAGGCTGAAAAATGCCTACTCGGTAATTTTATTGTGTGAATTGTAAAATATTTGCTTATCTAAAAATTCAATATTGTATTTTAGGGGGTTATTGAATGGACAACCTCAAGAAAAAGCTAATCCATTCCAACATTTTTTAAATGGGAATAAGTCTTGTATGAAACAAAAATTACTTAATCTTTCGCTTTTCGTGTTTCTGGCCCTTGCAGGCCTCGTATCAAACAAAGCCTACGCTTCGCACGCGATGGGCATGGACATGTACTATGAATGTCTGGGAGGGCAAACCTATCGGTTTACGCTCAATTTTTATCGGGATTGTAATGGGGTAAGCGCACCCACATTGGTAACCCTCAACCTGAATTCAGCTTCGTGCTCGCGAACGGCTACGGTTACCCTTCCTTTAATTTCCGGTCCTACCGAGGTTTCGCCATTATGCGCAAGTCAATTGCTCAATAGCGCTTGTGCCACTCCACCCGGTCCCTTACCTGGAGTTCAGCGTTATATATATTCGGCAACTTATACTTTTCCTCCGGGAGACACATGCGCAGATTGGATTATTAGCTACACTTTATGTTGCAGAAATAATGCGATTACAAATCTTGGAAATCCAGGTAACCAAAGTCAGTACATTTCTACTCGTTTGAATAATACCGGAGGTTTATGTAATAATTCTCCCCAATTTACCTCGCTTCCGACTCCGTTTATATGTGCCGGTCAACCTTATTTTTACAACCACGGCGCATTTGACCCGGATGGAGATTCACTTGTTTATGCTTGGGCCAATCCCCAAACAACTGGAGGAACTAACATTGCTTATACGCCCCCGCAGTCGGCAATGAACCCATTTAATGGAGTTGAAACTTTAGATTCCATGACAGGAAGTATGTTTGTTTTACCTACTGCTGCCTTGTCACAATTCGTTGTGGTAGCCATCGATGTATTTGAATATCGGGGCGGTGTTTTAATAGGAGTAAGCCGAAGAGATTTGCAAATCGTAGTTATGGCTGCCTGCGGAAATACTCAACCCATGTTGGTACCTATGGGATATTCAAGTCTCACTGGCTCGGGAATTCAAATTGACTCAAACTCGGTTCAGGTTTGCCCGGGTGGTACCGTTAGCTTTCAAATTACAGGGGTAGATACAAATACCCTACCTGTGAATAATGTAACCATGACTTCAAATGTTTTAACGGTCATTCCGGCTGCGACTTTTACCACTGCTGGTTCAAATCCAACTATTGGAACTTTTACTTGGTCGCCAAGTTTGTCGGACTCGGGCTTTAGAAACTTTACCGTTACGATTGTTGATGATGGTTGCCCCATTTTGGGTGCTCAGGTATTTTCATTTGATATAAGAGTGGTAAAAGAAACGAATGCCGGGCCCGATGTTGGCTATTGCCCCGCAGGTGGGCCTGTGCAGTTATCTGCTGGTGGGGGAACCACCTTTTTATGGACTATGGTAGGTGGCGCACCTGCTATTGGATTGAATTGCACAAATTGCGCAAATCCGATTGCTTCACCACCCGGGCCGGCACCCGCCACCTATAATTATGAAGTGACTTCAAACCTGCCGGGTATTTGCAAAAATAAAGATACCATTCGGGTAAATGTAAATAATGACTTCTTGTTAAGTGCAGGGCCTGATGCAACCATTTGTCAAAATGGCGCTTTCACACTTGCAGGGTCACACGTGCCCTCTACAGGTGGCCCCGTAACCCCCTCATGGAGTCCTTTTGGAACGGTAAGTTATCCTAATATTTTCACCCCGATTGCATTCCCGACCTACACAACCAATTACGTTTTAACGGGTGTAGATAGCATGGGATGTACCATTCGCGACACGGCAAGAGTTACGGTAAGCGGTGTGGGTGTTATTGTAGATGCGGGTGCAAACCAAACCATTTGCCCTCCCGGAAATGCAAATTTAAGTACGACCATTTCTCGGCCATGTCAGGTAATTTCAGATGCTTGTACGGGTTCAAATAATCAGGGAACCATTACTTCCGCTACGCCTACAACTTCTGACCACAACTTTGGACCTTTTATGGGCCCACAATGTGTTGGTCCAGGCGGTGGGCCACCTTGCTTCAATAAGTCATTCAAACAACAAATGATTTTATTGAATACAGAATTAGATAATATTGGATTGGGTGCAGGTGGAAAAATTGATACCCTTTGGTTTTTTGTAGATACGCTAGGCACACGAAGCACCTCGAATTTGACGATCACCATGGGTTGTACCGCTCGACCCGACTTTACAGGAGGTACACCTATTCCCTACACTTCGGCTTTACCGCCAACGATGGATACAGTTGCATTTTATGCTTCTTTACCTACACCGGTTTCAACGGGTTGGTACCCAATACGCTTTAATCGTGCCTCTTATAATTATGACGGTTTTTTCAACCTGATTATTCAAATCTGTACGAGTACACAAGATGCAGGTACGGGTCCAGACGTAAGACGTCACATAACAAGTCCTGATTCACTTTACATGTTTTCTTCTTTAACTGCAGGAGGTGGATGTGGAACCGCAGGGGGAACCGGCAGAACGATTCGACCAGATGTAAAACTTTCATTTTGCGCCTCCAATCCTGCAGGTCTTACCTATAGCTGGTCGCCGGTAACCGGTTTAGGTACACCTCTAAATCAATCCACGACTGCTTCTCCGGCTTCTACCACAACTTATACAGTAAGCGTGGTGAATGGAGCCTGTATCTCAGCTGACTTTGTAACCGTAACCGTGAATTGTATTTTGCCAGTACAGCAATTAAATTTTCATGGATTTCTGGTTAACAATGGCGTTCAGTTGAAGTGGGACACCTATAAGGAGAACAATACCAGTCGCTTTGTGATTGAAAAAAGCACCAACAGCAACGATTGGAGCTATTTAGGTTCGACCAAGGCGCAAGGCTACACGACAGGTTATTCTGATTATCAATTGTTAGATCCTAATCCAAATGTTGGGTCTAATTTCTATAGGCTCTTACAATATGATACAGATGGAAAATCTAATTCAGCCCAAGTAGTTGAAGTCGTTTATTCCTTAGAATCTGCACTGAGCAGTGTGTATCCAAACCCATCAGAACCCAACACAGGTTTCTTTTTAAATTATTTTGCAGCAGAAAGTGCAAAAATAAGCGTTTCCCTTTTTGACATAAATGGAAAGAAAGTAATTTCTAAAGAATACAATTTAGGTGAAGGTTCAAACACCCTCGAATTCCCAACCCATGATCAGGTACCGGGTATTTATATTTTAAAAGTGAATAACGGCAGCCGCTCAGAAGTGAGAAAGGTTA
>JAYSVQ010000032.1:0-8254 GCA_043718485.1 Bacteroidota bacterium | reverse complement strand
TTTACCTGATTTTCCTTTTCATAGAAAAATGAAAAAGAATTCATTTATTTTTGCCCTACTCATCCCTCGAGGAAATACTAGAAATGATTTTACCCATCTACGGTTATGGCCATCCCGTTCTCAGAAAGAAAACCGGGCAGGTGGCTGAAAACGAAAAAACGATAGCCGGCATTATTGAATCGATGTATGATACTATGTATAATGCCAATGGGGTAGGCTTAGCCGCACCCCAAATAGGTAAATCATTGAGAATATTTATTGTTGACGGAACTCCAATGGACGGGATGGACAAAGAAAATCCCGAAATAATAATGAAGGGCTGGAAAAAGGTTTTCATCAATCCTATTATTTTGGAAGAAACGGGGAAAGAATGGGCCTATGAAGAGGGTTGTTTAAGCATTCCGGATATTAGAGCCGATGTGTTTCGTAAATCCGATATTCTGGTTCAATATCAGGATGAGAATTTTAAAACCCATACCGAGTCATTCAGCGGACTAAAGGCAAGAATCATTCAGCACGAGCATGACCATTTGGAGGGCGTTTTATTTACTGACAAGATTTCACCCTTGAAAAGGGAGCTTATTCGGTCAAGGCTCAATCGGGTTTCTAGGGGCTTGTTGGAATTGAGGTACCCCATGCGGTTCTTAAAAGCTGTGACATAGCCAAAACCTTATCCACATTAGAATTAACCGGTCCTTTTTATTTTTTTTCATTTTCTCGTAATATTCGGGCCTAAGTAACTGATTTACACAGGCTAAATGGGGTATAACTCGCCTTCAAAAGCACCCATAAATTGAAAATAATACTTGACAAAGGCTCCCTC
This sequence comes from Bacteroidota bacterium, assembly GCA_043718485.1. Taxonomy (GTDB): domain Bacteria; phylum Bacteroidota; class Bacteroidia; order J057; family JADKCL01; genus JAYSVQ01. The sequence continues at coordinate 7,431 of JAYSVQ010000032.1, read as the reverse complement.
ACATTGTATCTTAGGTCGCTTTTAAAATCTTACACACCTGTTCAATTCAAATTTTATGGTATCTAGTGAACTCCACACAACAATTCTTACAGCAAAGAAGTTTCTGAACAATGAGTTGGTAAAACTCAAAAATGCTTCAGATACTGAGCCTCTTGCCTATCGTGAGATCGCTGATCGTCTGGATATGCTTCATGAAATTGAGCGTATTGGATATCGCAATCTTTCTGAGCGTGACCTTCGCAAACTTCAAAGAATGTTAGGCACACTCAACCTTCCAAAGGTTTCAGAAAACTAAACGAAGGGGAAACAAACAAAAGGGCGGCTCAGGAGTCGCCCTTTTTTATTAGGTATTAAATCAGAAAGCCGGCATTTGCCGGCTTCTGAGGGATAAAAGGAAAATGAAGTTATATTAATAGGAATGGCAATGACCACCTAGCGTTTCTCTCGCTACTTCGACCCAAACCCAAGCACCATCTGCCCAAAGTCTGTATCCTCTGTCGTAGTAATAATTGCCGGGTTGCCATACCAGGCCTTCAGTTATGCGAATGCGTTGACCATAGGGCAAGGTGCTAAACACAATCCGGGTTTGAGAACAATGCCTGTCATGAGAACAAAAACTGCCGCAATTGTGGCGTGGGGCGCAGTAGCCATTTCCCATTGTTGAGTAAACTTGACCCTGAGCCTGTACACCTTGATTTCTGTAACCCTGAACCCTTCCACTGTGAGCATGCCCTTGGTTGTATCCATTTCCATGATGCTGCCTCGGACCATGGTAATATCCCGTTTGTGCAGTCACAACTGAACCTAAAAGCAAACCCAAACTCACCATAATTAATCTTTTCATGACAACCTCCAATAATTAAGTTTGTCTTATCCTTTTCAAACGCAATGCCCCAATTTCAAGTGCTTCAAATTTTACTCGACAAGTATTTCCCCGGTGAAATAGCCAAAAGCCAATTTTCAACCTTCCAAATCGCATTTCAATCCGTTCTGGAATGGAATGAAAAATTGAACCTAATCAGCCGCAAAGACCTTGAAAACCTTGCAGAAAGGCATTTTTTGCATTCTCTTGCCATTGCCAAAGTCATTCAATTTGAACCCGAAATGAGGGTAATGGATGTAGGAACAGGAGGCGGTTTTCCCGGTATTCCCTTAGCGATTTTGTTTCCTAAAACGCATTTTTTACTGGTCGATTCCATTGCAAAAAAAGAAAAGGCTGTAGCCGATATTGTACATAGGGCCGCACTTCAAAATGTACAAACAGCAGCAACCCGAGCCGAGCTCATCCCGGGGAAATTCGATTTTATAATCAGCCGTGCCGTCGCACCCTTACCTGTTTTCATCCCTTGGGTTAGGAATAAAATTAAATGCGATTCAAATCGAAGGTTTACAGGCGGAATTTTTTATCTGAAAGGTGAAAGTTGGAAAGATGAAATTCTCGGCACCGAGCCATGGGCAAAAAAGATAGAAGCCTGGCCGCTTTCTGATTGGTTTGATGAGCCTTTTTTTTCAACCAAATACCTGCTCTACATTCCCCTTTGCTACTGATTATTTTGTATTATTGAACGTTTTTTAGAGAAATTATGAGCATTTCTGACCTTTACCTGCCCCTAATAATTATGATTCTGGTCGCGATTGGTTTGGCTGTATTGCTAACCAAAGCATCTGAATTGATGGGGCCATCCAGACCCAACAAAACCAAAACGGCCGTCTATGAATCGGGAATGGACCCCGTCGGTACTGCCCATGATCGTTTCTCTGTTAAATTCTACATGACCGCGATGCTTTTTATTCTCTTTGACATTGAGGTTGTGTTTATGTATCCCTGGGCGGTTCAATTCAAGGAACTTACCCAAACCTTAGGCATGATACCTTTAGTTGAGATGTTCACTTTCGTGGTTATTCTCTTTGTGGGCTATATATACGTGTATAAAAAAGGCGGATTAGAGTGGGATTAGTTTGATGAATCCGCATTCAACATATCAACGATTAATAGATTACCATTCCTGGCAGCAAAGTCAGGTGTTGGCCGTGCTTACAGAAGCCGGTGATAGTCGTGCATCCCAAAAAGGCGCAATGAGTTTTGGTAGCCTGAAATCTCTGGTTGAGCATTTAGCTTGGTCAGAAGAAATGTGGTACCGCAGAATCGAACCCTCGGTTGAGGTAATTCTGAAAGAGAATGCATCTTTATCTGAATTAAAAACTGCTTGGGAAAAAATTACGCTACGATGGAAATCGTATATTTTAAAATCACAAGAGCGGGATTGGGCTCAAAATGTTTCTTACGTAAACACCCAAAACCAATCTTTTGAAAATACAATCGACGAAATATTCACGCACATGATTGACCATAGCACCTATCACGCAGGTCAATTTATGTCAGGGGCAAGGGCAATCGGTATTGAACCGCGTCCGTGTACCCTCATTTTTTTTCTAAGAGAAAAGCATAAAGCAACAATAAACTAATGGGATTAGAGAAAGCACTCGCCAAACAAGGATTTCTGCTCACCACCGTTGATGCCCTCACCAATTGGGGTCGCACAAATGCCATGTGGCCAATGCCACTCGGTTTGGCATGCTGTGCCATTGAAATGATGTCTTTTGCCGGACCTAAATATGACGTTTCTCGCTTCGGTTCAGAGGTATTTCGTTTTTCACCCCGTCAAGCAGATGTGATGATTGTTGCAGGATGGTGTTCTTATAAAATGGCACACGCAGTTAAAAGAATTTGGGACCAAATGCCAGACCCAAAATGGTGTATGGCAATGGGCGCTTGCGCCTCAACAGGGGGAATGCACCGTGTATATGGAGTCACCCAAGGGGTTGACCACTTCTTACCCGTTGATATTTATATTCCGGGCTGCCCGCCTCGTCCAGAGGTGGTGATTCATGCCTTAATGACCCTTCAGGAAAAGGTAAGAAAAGAGCACTCTATTGTGCAGGATTAATCCGATAGCTATCGGATCCCGGCTCGCTTTCTTCTTGTAAAACTTTTAGAACTTCCAGCGTCGAAGCTACAGTGCCTAAAAGAGGTGCAACCACCCAACCTGCAACAGGAATAAACATGATTGCATAAAAAACGATGCCCAGACCCATGCCAAGCCCGCGGTGATTGCGCATGAATTGAACGCTGTCTTTAACCTGCATTCGCTTTCTTTCCAATGTAAAATCAATGAGGTTGAATCCTGCGAAATAACTTTGCGTAAAAATAACGGTAACAGGCGCAGCGAAATTGAGAACCGGAATGCTCGTAAGAAATAGACAGCTTGCCATTTCCCAAAAGAAATTTCTAAGGTTGATGCGCAACGACCGAATGATGTCTTTTAAAATTCCCATTATTCCGGGAGAGGGCACTTTTTTTCCCATTAACGCTTCTTCCGTTACTTCTGAAATATGGGACATGACCGGAGAAAGAATGATGAGAATTACATACTTGGTTGTAATAAACGAAATAATCAAGGTAATAATCCAAAGCAAACTGCTCCCCAGAAAATGAAAGAAACCGCTTTGCATGAAATCAGGTAAAAAACCTATTAACCCATCCATAAGCATAGGCACAAGTTTCAAAAGCAAAATAAAGAGGACCAGAAAAAAGAGCAAACCCAAAATACCGGGAAGAATCAAATACCGGTAAAGGCGATGTTTTTGGATAAAGCGTATGGCTTTTGAATAGGATTGAATGCCTCTAAAAAAATGGCCGGAAGGCATTATAAACTGCTTAGGTTAATGCGAAAAGAAACGCCTTTGTCAGTAAAAAATTCAAAGTAACCTTCACTTGGGTTGCTAATTCCATCAAGCGAGATGTACATTTCTTTTTTGCCGGCAGCCGGTAAAAAATCCAGACTTTCTTTTTCATCAGAATGAAAAGTGGCTTTAACCAAAGCATATAAACCTGATACCGGAAGCACAACAAATTTATTTTGCGCGCGATTTCTTTCCAATCTAAAATGATGGGCAACGCCAATCTCAGGTTTGGCCAATAAATTTACCTTGTCCCATTCGGTTAACAGGGAATCTGCTTTCAAGGCATTAGGCAAACCAAATCCAAAGCGATTGTTGGGTTCATCTGCTTTGTCTGCACTTTTTTTCAATGCGTTAACGATATCCGTTCCTTTTTGTGTTGGATGTGCCTGCATTAAACATGCAGCTAAGCCCGCCACAAGTGGCGCAGCATAAGAGGTACCATCGCCTTTTCCTACTTGCCCATTGCGTTGCAAAATGAGCGTACGGGAACCCATCGCCACCACATCGGGTTTGGTTCTTCCATCAAAAGTGGGCCCAACCGATGAAAAATAAGAGTGTCTTCCACTGCTGTCAACCGAGCCAATACAAAGAACGCCGTCGCAATCACAGGGTGCAGTAATGTAATGCCAGGAACTAAAGCCTTCGTTGCCCGCGCTGGTGGAAACCAATATTCCCCGCGATACAGCAACTTTTGCAGCGCGCGTTGTAACTGCAGTATTTCCGTCAAGTGAGTCGTAAGAATAATTGAAAAATTCTTCATCAAAAGTTGAATACCCCAAAGAAGAATGAATAATGTCAGCCCCTAAAGAATCTGCCCATTCCATAGCTTTTACCCAATTGTCTTCTTCTTTCCGGCTTTCACTTCTTGCGTCTTCTGTTCGACCTAAAATAAAAGAGGCCCCCGGGCTCGTTCCAATAAGGCTGCCCGGAATAATGGCGGCTATGCAACTTAATACCTGTAAACCATGGGTGTCATCTTCAAACACACCGGGTTCATTTTCAACAAAGTCTTGCCAAGCGACCATCCTGCCCTTTTTCCATATATGTTGAAAGGGTGGCAGCGTATCTACACCCGGAAAGCCGGCATCTAAAACTGCAATTACAATTCCCTCACCCTGAAATCCCAAATTGTGAAAAGCAGGCATTCCTAACATTTCTTGTTGAGTGAAAGATTGGCCGTAATCAAAACTTGATTCAGGGCCCAAAACTTTCAATTTTTTCTCTCTGCGTTCTTCCTTTTCTTCTTCACCTTGGTTAATCTGGGCGGTCACCATTTTCTGCATTCTTTTAATTCCTTTTACAAAAGGATAGCGGGCTGCAATTTGGTTCGGCGTCAAATGGGTTTCAATCGAAATGGCATTGAGCCATCGAGACGCAGTTCTAAATTGAATATCTTTATCGTTTTGAATGTATGAAATAAATCCTTGAGAAACGGCAACATCAAATGCATCGGTTTGGATTCCACGGTCGGTCCTTTTTTGAATCGCAATCGGGGAAAGGGCAGGGGGCTCGCTTTTCCCAAGATTGGTTTCTTTTTCTTCAAGAAAAAGCCAAAAACGCTGGCTCTCTTGTTGAGCAAAAATGGGTGCGATGGCAGATAAAAATAGCAGGAGGAAAAAGGAAGTTCGCTTCATCTAATCCGTAAAGATAAAAATCAAAATCTTATACCTTCAAATGAAGCCTTAGGTTTCAATCTTTTTTTCTATTTTAATTTGAACAGGGTTTAACTTGGAATTCAAAACAAAGCAGCAAAATTTGGAGAATGATAGAAAAGCAGGTATTTGCACTCTCTCGCTTGCATTCTGGCTTTAAAGGTCAAAAGTGGGAGGTGATTTGCTTTGAAGGCAAGGGTATTCGGCTCGGTTTTGCTCCGGGCTTGCAAATTCCTTTTTCTGAAATTCGGGAAATAAACTTTATCCATGCCGGTATTCAATTACCCGGCTTGTTTGAGAGCTTAGGCATTTTTGGCTCCCGAAATGCAGGGCAATTTTCAATTAAAACTGTAAAGGAACAGTTTGAGGTTTCTTTGGAATGGGATGCCCGATTCAAAAAGGCTGAACTCATTCATCTTTTTTCTCAACTTTATTCGCGAGGCCTTTCTTTTCAGGAATGGTCCCACAATGGTAGCAGGCGTTTTTTATTTGAGCTACTCCCCTCAGATGAAGTGGAAAAGAAAATTCGTGAATTGAAAGAGGAATACAACGCTATTTCAAAACGTGAAGAGAGGTAAATCCGATTTTATCACCTACCCCAAGCTTCACCTTGTACACCCCTGCAGAAAATGATTCCAATGGTAGCATAAATTCATTCTTCAAGCCACTTGAAAAAGAAGAATGGAATACCGATTTCCCGTCAGGGGAAAATACATCGAGCGTTATATTTTGGTTTTTGCTTTCGGGCCAACGCAGCGTCACCCACTTTGAAGCGGGATTTGGGAATAAGGCAATTGCGAAATCTTCTTTCTCTTTTTCAATTCCGATTAGCGATACATTCACAGAAAAAGTATCATTTCCACATGCATTTTGGGCAACGAGTTGAACGGTCCACGGGCCATTTGAAGCAAAATTATGGGTGGGAGAATAAGCAGTATCTGTCCCTCCATCTCCAAAAATCCAATTGTAACTTAAGGCATTCAAACTTTGATTTGAAAAGGTAACATCTTGGCCGTTTACAACCCAAGTGAATCCTGCATCTGGCAAAGGATTAATAACAATGTTGAGTGTATTAATCGGGGTTTGATAGGCAGGGGAGACAGAAAAAAGTTTAATTCTGTAACTCGAGCCGCCGGGGTTTGAAGTCGGAATGCGAAAAGCCGCCGGACTGCCATTTGCAAAAGGGTAGGGCCCTAATGTATCTCCCGGACTAAAAATAGAATTTGAATCTGAAAGAATCGCATATAACATTCCACCCGCACAAAATGCACCCGTGTTTGAATACGCAATGAAAATGGAATCTCCGCCACAATAGGGCCCCGGATTCACAGCATTTAAATTTAAGGTTCCGGGTAAATTTATGCTGCCACAGATGCCCTGCCCTAAATTATAATACGTTCCAGATGGACTTGTCGTGAGCGCAATGGGCCTGACCATATAAAAAGCAATTCCGGCTAAGGGACATGAATCAATGAAAAAGGTGTCGGGTACGATTGAGCTTGTAATTCTAGTAAAAGTTCCCGTTGAATCTGGGGATCGATAAATATGATATCCCAAAATGGAAGAAGCAGAGGGGCTCCAATTTAATCCAACAGATTGCCCTGCATTTACAGCACTTAGGTTTAGGTTATTTGGCGTTGCAATTGGGTGAAGGCGCAAACTTGGGTCGCCCATTAAAGCGATGTGAATCATTCTTGGAAAAGCATTGGCGGTGTAAAGCGTATTGTAGTTTTGGGAGATGCGCGCTGAATAGCCAATATTTTCACCCAAGCCCATGTGGTGATAATACCAATGGGGCCGTCCGGCCCAGGAACAGGTCAAAATGTTTCCTGCAGAGGCAAGCGCAGCGCGCATGAAATTATTACTCGCATCCCAATCCCCATGGTAACTTCCAAATATCATCGAGAAAACGCCACGAAAGGTATCGCCGACGGCTGCAAAATTTGAAGTGGTTCCCACACCACTCGCGCTGGAATAACTTCCCGCTCCACAGCCATAGGCCCATACATAAGTCGAACTTCCCTTAAGTGTTGTA
>JAYSVQ010000310.1:0-16090 GCA_043718485.1 Bacteroidota bacterium | reverse complement strand
ACCTGTGAAGTCTTGAGTTACAGCAAAAAACATGTTCGGATAATAACCGGGGACGGAGCGGTGGATGCATATTTGAATGAAGACTTAGAGCCAGAGGGAATAAAGGATTATTGGGGCAAAGAAGTAACATTAACCGGCAAGGCGCATTTCAGACCAGGAGGGAAGATGGCTTTTTTTGTAATTGAACGCATTTTCAAACCGGGAAAAGGGGACAAATATTTTTCAACCAAGCCAAAATCGGAAAATGCTGAACAGGAAATTCAAAGTCAATTAAAGGCTGGGAAAAAGGCGAACTCTATTGATGACATTGCAGGAAAATGGCCCGGTAATGAAACAGATGAAGAAATTGAAGCATTGTTAAATGAAATTGATTGATGCAATACATCGTATTTGATACGTCAGCAATTATTCACATCCTGAGAGATGATGCAAAGGGAAAAGAGATCAGAAGGGTTGTTCGAACAGAATATCCTGATGGGACTTTTGTGATTTCTTCAGTTACAAAAGGGGAATTGCTTTCATTTACTTTGCAATTGCATTGGGGTATTGAAAAAATGAAAAAGGTTATTCAATACCTGGAAAGCGTGAGTCCCTTTGATGTAAAATTCAAAAATGAAGACTTACACAATGCCTATACAGAAATTGACTGTTTTAGCAAAGGAAAAGGACAAGATAAAAACGGGAAAAATAAGGGAGGATCAGCAATCACCATGGGCAAAAACGATCTCTGGATCGCAGCGACCACAACTATTCTGGATGCAGTTTTAATTTCCACCGATAAGGATTTTGAACATCTCGATAAGAAATTTTTTACCCTAAGAATGTTTTGATATGGGTGAGTGGAAGGATATAGTTCTGGATAATATTACGACGAGAATCGGGGATGGACTTCACGGCACTCCAAATTATGACGATAATGGTGAGTATTATTTCATAAATGGGAACAACCTGAGCCAAGGTAAAATTGTAATAAAAGGGGATACCAAGAAAATTAGTAAGCAAGAATTTCATAAGCATGCAAAGCCCTTGAATGAGAGAACTATTCTGCTTGGAATAAACGGCACAATAGGAAATCTTGCTTACTACAAAAATGAAAAATGTATGCTTGGCAAAAGTGCCTGTTATATAAACTTAAATGATGAAGTTGATACAAATTTTATGTTTTACATTTTTTCAGGCAGGAATTTTCAAAATTACATTGAAGGAATTGCTACAGGAACAACCATACCGAATGTTCCACTGAAAGGATTAAGGGAATATGCCTTTAATCTTCCCCCTCTCTCTGAACAAATCCAAATCGCCTCGATTCTCAGCAGCCTCGATGATAAAATAGATTTGGTGCAACGCCAAAACAAAACGCTTGAACAATTGGCGGAGTCGCTTTTCAGGCAGTGGTTTGTGGAGGAGGCGGAGGAGGAAGCCACGCCATTAGAGAATTGGATATTCTTTGATCCCAGAGAAAAAATGGACAAAGACAAAAGCTATCAGGTTTTTGACATGAAATGCCTTTCGAATTCGGATATGAGCATCGGTGAAGGAATTGTGCGAGAAGTAACGTCAGCTACAATTTTCCGAAATGGGGACACACTGCTTGCGAAAATTACCCCATGTCTTGAAAATGGCAAAACTGGTTTTGTAATGGATTTGGAACTAAATGAAATTGCAAAGGGATCTACTGAATTTATTGTAATGCGGACAAAAGGGGTAGTGAGCCAATATTGGATTTATTGTTTGGCTCGGAGTAAAGACTTCCGGGATGCGGCAATACAATCCATGACCGGAACCTCTGGAAGGCAAAGAGTTCAAATTGATCGGCTAAAAAGTTATGAAGTAAACATCAATCTCAAAAAAATGAGAGAGTTCAACATGACAGTTGATCCCTTTTTTAAAAAAATAAAATCAAACACCAAACAAATCTAAACCCTCACACAGCTACGAGATATGTTGTTGCCGAAGTTGATGAGTGGGGAGGTGAGGGCAGGAGGGGCAATTGAACAATAAAATTTCACCAAAGTATCAAATGAGGTTAATTGAGTCAATTTCTCAGGCAATAATGGCTGAGTTTAAATTTGACTTTTATGTAAAGGAATATGTAAAAAAGTGGCAAATTATTGAGACCGATCAATACAGTTATAGGTCCGAAAATTTTCAACTTATTCTTCTAATTGATGAAAGAATAGATCTTTTGCCAACCCTACACAATATTGATGGGGAAACTTTGCTTAAAATGGCAGTTGACCTTGGAGTTGAAACTCCGGATTTCATTCCAAGTATGGCCCATTTTAAAAATGAAATCAAATCAAGTTATTCCACTGCATACTCCACCTTTGAAAAAGCTTGGAAACAAATTGAAACACATCCGGATATTGCAATTGGGTTAGCGAACTCTGCCTTGGAAAGTATAATTAAAGAGATTTTGAAGGATGATAAGATTAAAACTAAATCCAAGCCAGGGCAAACTCTCTATAGTCTGACCTCAGATATTCTTAAGGAATTTCAACTTTATCCAACCAGTGAAATGCCCAGTGAAATTAAAACCATCGGCAGTTCGCTATTGGCGATTAGTCAAAATATTGAAAAGATAAGAAGTGAAAAGACATTTGCTCATGGAAAAATCAAAGGTGATTATGTGATTGTTGATACCTTGTATACCTATTTAATTGTAAATGCGATTTCAACGGTTGGAACATTTCTGATAAGTTTTTACCAAAATAAATTCAAAGAACATTATTTGTCGGTTTCCGGCGTCGATGATTTGCCATTTTAAAAATTGAATTTGGCACCCATCACCGAAAACCCAATCAAACAATCTCCTCATTGGATATTTTAAGGCCTTGTAAAACCCCTTGCAGACATGCCAATTTTCTTAGTTCCCCCAATTTCTTTATCTTCAACCCATGGTCAATGACGATGAAATACTGAATTCTCTGGTAAAGGGAGGCTTGATTGGTGCGGCATTGGGGACGATTTTGTCGCGGAAACAGGGTGACGGTGCCATTTTGGGAGCCATTGCTGGGGCTGTGCTTCTGGCAACTTTCAAGGCAAATGAAACAGCCAGAAATGCGAATCTCTCTGTTTACGTTGAAGAACATGGAAAACTTTACGAAATCCTCGCAGGGGGCGAAAAGAGGTTCATCAAATCCATCGAAAAACCCAAGGGTCAGTTCCCTGCACATTTTAAACTGATATAAAATGTCACAAAAAAGAATGCGTGTCTTTGCGGGTCCGAATGGCTCTGGAAAAACCACCATTCTCCGTGCCCTGCTTGCAGACATCCCGTTAGGCGTGTACGTGAATGCAGATGATATTGAAAATAGCCTGTCAAAAACCGGTTCTTTGTTGCTGGATCCATTCCAGGTACCTATTTCCGAATCTGAAATCAGAGCTTTTTTTAAAAGCAGTAATTTTTCTCCCGTAAAAAGAAATGAACCTGAATTATGGCAGCATATTCAGATTCATGATAATGTCTTGCGTGTTTTTTGCCGGATTGACTCTTACTTAGCTGCGGACATTGCTGAATTTCTGAGGCAACAATTGTTGCAATCAGGAATTTCATTTACTTATGAAACCGTGATGAGCCATATTGGGAAGATTGAATTTTTAAAAAAAGCACGGGAAGTGGGTTACAGGGTTTATCTTTATTATATCGCAACGGAAGATCCTGAAATAAACATAAATCGTGTAAATGTTAGAGTAGCACAAGAGGGCCATACGGTTGCTCCTGGTGTTATCCGGGAACGTTATTTTAGAAGTTTACAAAATCTGAAAGCTGCTGTGAAACAAAGCAACCGTTCTTATCTTTTTGACAATTCGGGAAACGCTGCCGTTTTGATTTCTGAAATTACAGAAGGCAGTGATGTTCAAATCATAGATCCTGAGCATATTCCCAACTGGTTTTACAAATATCTATTGTCCACCTGAGGTGAAATTTTAACCGAATTGAAACCCATCACCGAAAACCACATCGAGCAATCCGCAATTGAGATTTTACAATCTCATGGCTGGGACTATGTGAATGGTAAAGCGATTTCGCCTGAAGGTTTATTTTGTGAACGGGAAAACTTCGCGCAGGTAGTTTTGACAGAGCGATTGAGACAAGCGATAGCGGTTATCAATCCAGGTATTCCGGCGGAGGCGAGAGAGGTCTCAATACAGAAAGTCCTGCGTATTTATTCCCCGGAGTTGCTGCATAACAACGAAGAATTTCACCGCATGCTGGTTGAGAAAGTAAAAGTTCCTTATCAGCAGAACGGGTATGAGCGCAGTCATGAAATCGCATTGATTGATTTTGAGAATTCAGACAACAATGAGTTTCTGGTGGTCAATCAATACACCATCATTGAAAACAACCAGAACAAAAGACCGGATGTGATTCTGTTTGTGAACGGGATTCCGCTGGTGGTGATTGAACTAAAGAATCCCAGTGATGAGAATGCGACCATCCTGAGTGCATTCAAGCAGATTCAGACATACAAGGCGATTATTCCGAGCTTGTTTACTTACAATGCGATTTGTATTATTTCAGATGGCCTCGAATGCAGGGCGGGAAGTGTATCAGCTGATCTGAACCGATACATGGCCTGGAAAACCAGCGATGGGGTAAAGGAGGCATCAAAATTCAAACCGCAGATGGAAACGCTGTTGCGGGGAATGCTGCAACCCTCTACTTTGCTCGATCTGGTGCGCAATTTTATTGTCTTTGAGAAAACCCGGAAAGAAGATGCGAAAACAGGAATGGTGCAGATTTCTACGGAGAAGAAATTGGCCGCTTATCATCAATACTATGCGGTGAATAAAGCTGTGCAATCCTCTATCGTGGCATCGGGCGTGAATGGCGATAAAAGAGGTGGTGTTGTCTGGCACACACAAGGCAGTGGAAAAAGCCTGAGCATGGTTTTCTATTCCGGGAAACTGATCACCGCAGCAGAAATGCAGAATCCGACGATTGTGGTTATCACTGACCGGAATGATCTGGATGAACAATTGTTTGATACGTTTGCAGGTTCGGTTCAATTGCTGCGCCAAGAGCCGGTGAAGGCAAAAGACAGGGAGGATCTGAAGGGTTTATTGAAAGTTGCAAGCGGTGGAATTGTGTTTACAACCATCCAGAAGTTCTTGCCTGAAGGCCATCAATCTGTGTATGACACTTTGACTGAAAGGAAAAATGTGGTTGTGATTGCAGACGAAGCACACCGAACGCAGTATGGTTTTGAGGCGAAATTGATAGATGAAATTGACAAAGTAACGAAACAGGTAATCGGCAAGCGAATCGCTTATGGATTTGCGAAATATATGCGGGATGCGATGCCGAATGCGACCTACATCGGTTTTACCGGAACGCCTATTGAAGGAACAGATGTAAATACACCCCAGGTGTTTGGGAATTATATAGACCGTTACGATATCAAGGACGCGGTTACAGATGGAGCGACTGTGAAAATCTTTTATGAAAGCCGCCTTGCGAAAGTGAACTTAGATACGGAAGGCAAGCGACTGATTGAAGAATATGATGCTGAATTGGATCAGGATGAAGAAATCAGTGATCGTCAACGGGCAAAAGCAAAATGGACTAAGCTGGAAGCCATCGTTGGAAATGTAAAACGGGTTGAAAACCTTGCAAAGGATATTGTTTCCCATTTTGAAAAACGACAAACTGTTTTTGAAGGCAAAGGAATGATTGTTGCAATGAGCCGGAGGATTGCTGCTGATCTTTTCAAAGCGATTATTGCACTTCGTCCGGAGTGGGAAGATAAAGATCTGAGCAAAGGTGTTATCAAAGTCGTAATGACAAGCAGCAGTGCTGACGGCCCAGAAATCGCAAGACATCATACAACCAAACAGCAACGAAAAGATTTATCAGAGCGGATGAAAAATCCGGATGATCCTTTGAAACTGGTGATCGTGAGGGATATGTGGCTCACAGGTTTTGACGCTCCCTGCCTGACAACAATGTATGTAGATAAACCCATGCGTGGGCACAACCTGATGCAGGCGATTGCACGGGTGAACCGCATTTTTAAAGATAAACCCGGTGGTTTGATTGTTGATTATCTGGGTATCGGAACCGATCTGAAAAAGGCGCTTTCATTTTATGGTGAAGCGGGTGGAAAAGGAGATCCGGCAGAAAATATTTCAAGAGCGATTGAAGTATTCCTTGAAAAAATTGAAGTCGTTGATCAGTTATTCAAAGAAAAATCTGATACCTACGAGGGGATGATAGCCGCAGAGCCTCAGGCATATTACGGAAATGGGTATCAATTCAATTACGCACGATTTTTCAAGGCATCTGCACAGGATAAACTTTCCATCATTCTGCAAGCAGAAGAACATATACTCGGGTTGAAAGAAGGGAAGGAGCGCTTTATCAGGGAAGTGAGTTTATTGGGGCAGGCGCTTTCGCTGTGCATCACGCGCGACGAAGTTCAGGAACATTTACAGTCTGTAGCTTTTTTCCAGGCGGTGAAAGCAAGACTGGTGAAATTTGAGGGCGGTGGGAGCGGAAAAACAGATGCGCAGGTTGAATCAGCCATCAAACAAATTGTAGATGAAGCATTAAGCAGCGATACAGTCATTGATATTTTCGATGCTGCGGGAATTGAAAAGCCCGAAATATCCGGACTGGAAATTTTATCTGATGAATTTCTGGATGAAGTGTCAGGAATGCGCCACAAGAATATCGCATTTGAATTGCTGAAGAAACTGCTGAACAATGAAATCAAAACCAGAGCAAGAACAAACTTGGTCAGGAGCAAGAAATTACTTGAAATGCTTGAAGGCGCAATCAAACGCTACCAGAATAATTTGCTTACAACTGCTGAAATCATCCAGGAATTGATTCGCATTGCCAAAGAAGTAAAAGAAGCAGATGCCGAGGGTGCGAAACTTGGTCTTACAAATGATGAGGTTGCATTTTACAATGCCCTCGAAACGAATGACAGTGCAGTCGCCGTTTTAGGAGATGAAACCCTGAAAGAAATTGCACGCGAAATCGCAGACAAAGTGCGCGCAAATTCAACCATTGACTGGACAATCCGGGAAAGCGCAAGAGCAAAGCTGATGAGTATTGTCGCGAGGACGTTGAGGAAATATGGGTATCCGCCGGATAAGCAACAGAAGGCGATTGATACGGTGTTGAGACAGGCGGAATTGATGGCGGGGAATATATTGTCATGAATAAATGAACTCTAAGCAATAGGAAGGCTTTTGTCCATTGCAGATCATCTCGCGATAGGAACTTGCCTTACGGCATACCCTTTCCAAAATTGCCTTTAAAAAGGGTGAGAGTTTCGCCTTTCTTCCCCCTCCATTTTCCACTTTTTCTCAGAATCCTTTGATTTTCAGGGTAAAACCTGAATTGCATTTTTGAGCCCAATCCTTCAATTTAGCGCATTCGTTTTCAGTCAACTTAAAGAGAAAACTTTGGCACTTGAGTCCGTTTTATTCTGGATTTTCGCGGTTCTGGCACTTGCGGGTGCAGCCGGCTTAATCGTTAATCGAAGCCCGATCTATTCGGCTTTAAGCCTAATTCTCAATTTTTTTAGCATTGCTGGCCTTTATTTATCCCTCAGGGCTGAGTTTTTGGCTGTGATTCAAGTTTTGGTCTATGCCGGTGCGATCATGGTTTTGTTCCTTTTTGTGATTATGCTACTTAATCTGTCAAACGAACCCAAGCCAGAACGATTTGAATGGGCAAGAGGTGCGGCCTTTATTTTTGGTTTTGCTTTTGTATTCGAATTACTTTTCATTTTTAGCGGTATTCAATCGGCAGCTTTTGGAGAAATTTATTCGCACGGAAAGGTTGAAGATGTAGGTTTTCAACTCATGACGGCATATTTATTTCCTTTTGAAATTATTTCAGTGGTACTTCTTGCGGCACTTATTGGTGCAATCGTTATCGCAAGAAAATATGATTACAATTAATTCATGGATTTTCTCAATCCCACCATCTATCATTACCTCGCATTAAGTGGCATCCTATTTACCATGGGTGCTGTGGGTGTACTAACCCGAAAAAATGCGATTGTTATTTTTATGTGTATAGAGTTAATGTTGAATGCGGTAAACCTTAGTTTGGTTTCCTTTTCACGTTATCTCGATGACCCTGCCGGCTCAATGCTCGTGTTTTTTGTCATGTGTGTCGCAGCTGCAGAGGCTGTTGTGGGCTTGGCCATTGTTATCGCATTATTTAGAAATCGTCAGGATATTGACGTAAATAATTTCAACCTCTTTAAGTGGTAATCTGATGAGCGAAAATATCCTAAAACTAATCGTATTACTTCCGCTTTTGGGTGCAGCCTTTATTGGCCTTGCAGGTTTCCTCAACGAAAAATTCAGACACGCAGAAAAAATAATCGGCGGTATTGCAACCGCAATGGTGGCCATACCTTTCGGAATTATTGCTTACACTTTTTTCACCTCGCATGGCGAAACCGTTCACTTCAAAGTATTGGATTGGATGGTTTCAGGCAATTTGGATGCGAATTTTTCCTATACCCTCGATTCCCTTTCCCTGGTGATGGGAATGATTGTAACCGGTGTCGGTTCGCTCATTCACATATACTCGATTGGGTATATGCACCACGATAAAGGCTATTACAAATTCTTCTTATTTCTCAACCTCTTCATTTTTGCCATGCTCAACCTTGTATTGGGTGACAATATGGTAGTTATGTTTTTAGGTTGGGAAGGCGTAGGGGCTTGTTCATATTTCTTAATCGGATTTTGGTACGAAGACATGGCAAAAGCCATGGCTGCACAAAAAGCATTCATTGCCAATCGCATTGGCGATTTTTGTATGCTTGCCGCCATGTTTTTGATTTACAATGCAGTTGGAAGTTTAAGCTTTGATGTGATTTGGGAATATGATTGGACAGCACCCGATGCGCCAACCACTTGGGTGGCCTTGCTTATCTTTTTAGCTGCAACGGGAAAGTCAGCGCAAATTCCGCTTTACGTTTGGTTGCCGGATGCAATGGCCGGACCCACGCCGGTTTCTGCCCTTATCCATGCGGCGACAATGGTTACCTCAGGCATTTATTTGATTTCAAGGGTAAGCATCATTTTTGTGAGCGCAGAATCTGTAATGGTTTTTGTTTCGGTTGTGGGTGCCCTAACCGCAGTTTTGGCTGCCCTTATTGCAATCGCTCAAAATGACATTAAAAAGGTGCTGGCCTATTCAACGGTTTCTCAACTCGGTTTCATGTTCATGGCTTTGGGCGCAGGCGCATTTTCAACTGCGATTTTTCACGTCATGACCCATGCATTCTTTAAGGCCTGTTTATTCCTTGGTTCAGGTTCCGTTATTCACGCAATGGACCATATGCACACGGTAAAAGACCCACAAGACATTCGAACGATGGGCGGATTAAAAAAATACATGCCGGCAACGCATATGACTTTTTTTATTTCCACCTTGGCCATTTCAGGCATACCGCTCCTCTCAGGTTTTTTCTCTAAAGACGAAATCTTAGGTAGAGTATTTGCAATGGGCCTTCACGGGAGTTGGATGTATTACTTTGTGTATTCGGTCGGAATTATCACAGCGTTAATGACGGCATTTTACATGACACGGGTTTATTTCCTAACCTTCAGAGGTCAGGAGCGCTTTCCCGCTGGGCATCATCCGCATGAAAGTAATGCCTACATGACCACTCCACTTTGGATTCTTGCCGGACTTGCCATCGTTGGCGGTTATGTTGGCCTACCTGATTTTATCGTGGGTCATGACAATCACTTTTTCAATCATTATCTCACGCATCACGAAACCGTTTTACCCTTTGAAGGCCATGCTTCCGTTTTAATTGAATGGGTGTTGATGTTGCTTTCAATTGGAATTGGAATTGCTGGCGTAATGATGTCCTGGAAATTATATGAAAGGATGGATTTGAGCGGGGAGAACAAAGTCAAAAAGTTTTTTGGCTCCCTTTACCGCGCGATGGAAAATAAATTTTACGTAGATGAACTTTACGAAATGGCAATCATTAAGCCATTTGTTGTAGTAGGCAAAGATGTTGTGCTTTGGTTCGATATTAATGTGATTGATGGGATGGTGAATGGTGCCGGAAAGTTGATTTATTTCGCCGGAGATCAAATGAAAAGACTTCAAACCGGTTTTGTTGGGCATTATGCCCTCATGGTAGTCGCCGGAATCGTGCTGATTATGGGCTACTTAATCTTCCTTTAAACCTACTTTTTCCTATTAAAGCCTTCCAAACCAAGGCATCCATTTACTTTTGTTGGGAAGTTATACCCTTGGAAATCAAGGATTGCTGTAATTTTGCCTTCAATTGAAATCCTAAAATATAAAATGAAAAAAATCCTCAAAATCTCCGGAGTCTCTTTCTTCTTGATTCTACTTGCTGCAATTGTTTTACCCATAATATTTAAATCTGAGATTCGCGAAGCGGTTGACAATGAAATCAGAAAACGAGTTGATGCAGATGTTTATTTTGGTGATTTTAGTGTAACCCTTTTTCGCAACTTTCCAAACCTTACGGTGGGTCTTGAGAAATTTGGAATTGTGAACCATGCCCCTTTCAGAGGGGATACCTTGGTAAGCGTCACACGATTTAATCTCGTGGTCGATATTATGAGCGTTCTTTTTGGTGAAAGATATGAGTTGAGAAAAATCGTGATGGATGAACCCAGAATTCATGCCACCGTGTTAAAAAATGGAAAAGCTAATTGGGATATAATGAAACAAGAAGCTGAAATCGCTGCAGCAGATACAATGGTGGTTGATTCAGGAAGAGCGTCATTTGGTATTGCGATTAACGGATATAAAATCAATGACGGTTATTTAAAGTATGACGACAGGGAAAGCGAAATTTTTCTAGAGTTAAACGAACTCAACCATTCCGGTAAAGGCGACTTTTCGGAAAAAGAATTTGAGTTTTTTACCACCACAACTGCGACAAAGGCCACTTTTTCAAGTGGGGGAACCCATTATTTAAAAAAGGGCGAAATTGATTTGGATGTGAATCTGAAAGTAAATCAAGAAAGTGGAATGTATTCTCTCATGAAAAATCGCTTCAGATTTAATGAATTGGAATTGAACCTTGAGGGCTGGTTAAAAATGGGTGCAAATGCCTATGACATGGATTTGAAATATTCAACGCCTCAAACCAGCTTTAGAAATTTACTCAGCATGGTTCCCGGAATGTACACTGCCGAGTTCAAAGACATCAATTCATCTGGGGATTTTAAATTGGACGGAACCGTTAAAGGAAAATATTCGGAAATAGAAATGCCCGGCTTTACCCTGAACTTAGACCTTATCGGAGGCTATTTTCAGTACCCAAGCCTTCCCCAGGCGGTAAGTAATATTAATGGAAAAATCGGGGTAGATGCATCTGATGGCAACTACGACAATATGAAAATTAGCATCCCGAATCTGCATGCAGATTTTGGAAATAATCCTATTGATTTAAAATTGGTAATGTCTGGCATGACCTCAGAGAATCTGAATATTGACGCCAATGTAAATGCAAAATTGAATCTTGAGGAGTTGAACAAAATTTATCCCATGGAGGGCCAAACGCTAAAAGGTGCCTTTAGTTTGGAGGGGAAAGCAACCGGAACCTACAATTCTCAAAAGGGAAGTTTTCCAAAGGTAGACGCAAAAATTTCGCTTGAAAATGGGTATGTGAAGTCGGCTGATTTTCCATCGGCGATTGAAAAGTTAAACTTTAACGGAACCATGACCAATCAAAATGGTTCTCTTGCAGAAACCATTTTAGATATTCCGGCTTTTCATGCAGAGATTGATGGTGAGCCTGTAGATGCGCGATTCAATGTTCGGAATTTTGATAATCCAAATTATCAGGTTTCATTCAAGGGCAATCTTGATTTGGGAAAATTGGCTAAAATTTATCCTATAGAAGGAACTTCCATGGCGGGAAAAATGATTGCCGACATTCAAACTTCAGGCGTGTATTCAGATGTGGAGGCCGGCAATTATATGAACTTGCCAACCTCCGGTAGTCTGATATTAAATGGCTTTTCCTATATGAGTACGGATGTGCCCCAAGGCATTACGATTGACAACGGAAAATTTACCTTCACCCCTTTGCGCCTCAATATAGATGCGTTTAATGGAAAAATTGGACGCAGCCCGGTTTCTATCACCGGTTTTTTTGAGAATTATATTGCCTATTTTTTAATGGAGAATCAGGATATTCGGGGATCAATGAATCTGGTTTCATCCTTTTTTGATGTAAATGAATGGTTGGCAGACGATGCAAGTGGCGCAGAGGCCCAAGCAGCATCCACAACTGCGCCAGCAGACCAGGAAATGTATGTTTTTGAAGTTCCTAAAGGCGTGGATTTTACAATTGCTGCCTCCATTACAAAGGTTTTTTACGACAATTTAATTTTTGAAAATCTGAATGGCCGCGTGACCGTGCGGAATCAGGAAATACGATTTGAAGGCTTAACCTTTGGCACACTTGGAGGGCGTTTTGGTTTGGCCGGAAGCTACAATACAAAAGATCTGAGTAAACCATTTTATGATTTAAATTTTAATCTAGCAGGTATGCAGGTAAAGCCTGTGTGGGAAAACTTTAATACTGTTCAAGCCCTTGCACCTGCGGCAAAATTTGTGAATGGAATTTTCAATTCTGTTTTTAATCTAAAAGGTACCCTTACGCCAGATATGATTCCCGATTTAACAACCATTACCGGAGCAGGAGATATGCAACTCATTAATGCTAATGTTTCGAACTTTAATGTACTGAATGAGATTGCAGAAAAGACTAAGCTGGCGAGTTTAAAAGAACTAAAGCTCAACGACACCAAAATATTTTTCGAGGTGAAAAATGGTCGCCTCAATGTAAAGCCTTTTGATGTAAAAGTAGCGGGTACAAATATGAAGGTACAAGGCAGCAATGGATTTGATAAATCTCTCGATTACATTCTGAATTTTGATATTCCTGCCGGCCTTGCAGGTGCTACTGCTACCTCTGCGCTTTCTGGCTTAAGTGGAAAAACAATTTCAGGAACAGATAAAATTAATGTTGACTTAAATTTGGGTGGAACCATTGATCATCCACGCATAACAGGCGCTGGTTCAGGTGCCATTGACAATTTGAAAGACCAGGCGAAACAAGCAGTTGACCAAAAGGTAGATGAAGTGAAAGAGGAAGTCAAAGAAAAAATTGACGAGACAAAGGAGCAAATCCAAGACAAGGCGCAAGAACAAATTGACAAAGCAAAAGAAGAGGCAGAGCGCTTAAAAAGAGAAGCCGAGGCTAAAGCCAGAGCGGAAGCCGATCGGGTAAAACAAGAAATTGAACGGAAAAAACAAGAGGAAGAAGCCAGAATTAAAAGGGAGGCGGATGCAGCAAAGAAAAAGGCTGAAGAGGAAGCAAAGAAAAAACTCAAAAATTTGATTAAGCCGTAAACAAAATCTTTTGAGGCCTTTTTTTCTGGAGAAAAACTTTTCTCTTATTTAACCGTTACTGTGGAGCATGCTTATCCTGAAAAACTCTGTTATGATTTCGTCCTTCATTTTTCTATTGCTTTCTGCCTGCCTTCCATCCACAACAAAAACCAATCCGCATAAAGACGCTGATATGACAACAATTCAACAATCAAATACCGATACCGCTACTTTTGGAGGGGGATGTTTTTGGTGCACCGAGGCAATTTACCAAGAATTGAAAGGGGTGTTGAGCGTAAGTTCGGGGTATAGCGGCGGACAAGTAAAAAATCCAACTTACAAAGAGGTTTGTAGTGGCTTAACCGGCCACGCAGAATGCGTTCAAATTATCTACAATCCTGCTGAAATCACCTATGAGAGTTTACTCGAGGTGTTTTTTAAAACCCATGATCCGACAACGTTGAACCGCCAAGGAAATGATGCCGGAACCCAATACCGTTCCGTAATATTTTTTCATTCCTTAAATCAAGAGCAAACCGCCAAAATGATTATTAAAGAATTGACGGAATCAAAAGCATGGGCCAATCCCATTGTTACCGAGGTAAGTGCTTTCACAAAATATTACCAAGCTGAAGATTACCATCAAAATTATTTTTCTGAAAATGGCAGCCAACCTTATTGTGCGGCAATTATTCAACCGAAAATGGAAAAATTCAGAAAAGTGTTTAAAGAAAAACTAAAAGATTCTGAAAAATAATTTCCTGTTATTAAAAGCAAAAGAAAGCGGAAGCCTGATGACCTCCGCGTTTCTTTTAGGAGTAACAGTAAAATTCGATGCAAAGTTACTGTTTTATAAGTTTTTTAGAAAATAATCCTTGTCCACATTCAAGTTGGATTAGATAAAAACCAACCGGAAGCAGTTCAACGTTAATTTCTGCTCGCTGAACATTTGAAATTTCTTCTCGATAAATCATCGAACCTGTATTGTCAAAAAGGGTAATTCGCCCCCTTTCCGGAATTAAACCCTCTGCGGTTAGGAAAAAATGCGAGCGAGCAGGATTGGGATAAAGGGTTAATAATTTTTGTGGTAAATCTGCTTCAATACTTACACAGGGTACAACGGTAATCATTACACTGTCTGATTTCATGCAACTATTTGAATCTGTAATAGTAAGTGCATAGGTGCCGCTAAGAATAACCGTATCTGATTGGGTTGTCGTTCCCCCTGTCCAATTGTAGGCATTGTAACCTGGTCTGCCGTGTAAAAACCAATTGTCGCAGGTTGAATCTGCGTCAATCAACCAACTCAATGTATCGAGTCGATTGCAAGTGTTGCCGATCCATAAATCGTCAATCCAAATTTTACTGCCAACGATTGCATTTTGGCTATTGGGGCCAATTAATTCTTTGCTGGCAACGATATAAAAATTTGCGGTGTCAATTGTTTGAGTTGTATCATAACTCGGAGCAAAACTAAAATAGGTCCAATTTGCTTGAGAAGTAAAATCATAAACACTCATTCCAACCACAATGGTTGAATCTAGTCCGGCATCGTAACGAGAAAGGATTAGAAACATTCTTCCCGTATCCAATCCCATGGGTGCATATTTAAACCAACCTGAAACGGTTTTGGCCGGGCCCGAAAAAGGGAAACCCCCAGTTAAACCACCTGGGCCAGGCATATCGCCAGTGGTTGCGAAACCCGTTTTACTTCCTCCAAACATAATTAATTCAACAGTTTCAACTGACATAGAATACAAGCCTCCGTGGTGGCTGGTATCTTTTAACACACATTCATAATTGCTGTCGGCTACTGTGTAAGGATTGGTGGTATTCCAACCCATTGGCTCATCGTATTCAATAGGAGACCATGATTCAAAATCCCCATTGGGTACAGCGCCAACTGAACCGGAAAAAGATAGGTCATCTACATAAATTTTACTTCCTGGCCTGCCGAAATCCGGATTGGTACAAACAAATGCAACGATGCAAGTGTCAGGAGCCATTCCAAATGGAAGTAAATCATAGGCAAATCTTGACCAGCTTGTGCTGGTTCCATATAATTGAAAAATATTCTCGTATAAAACCGATCCGCCCACTTTAAATGTAACAATGACTAATCCTGTATCATTGACCATGTATTGCGGTTTAATCCATGCGAAAAATGAATCTGGTTGAGCCGTAAAAGGAAACCCTCTTGAGTAGGATAAGCCTCCAGGCCCGCCATCAATGGATCCACTATTTATGATATAGCCCGGCATGGTGTCGAGACCACCTCCACCATTTGTCATGCTAATGCATTCTAATTTTGCACTATACAATCCTCCATGTCTGTCTGTACTCGCTGTTACATTTGCGCTACCGCCGTTTAGCCAGGCTTGCAGATTGCTGTTCGTCCAATTATCTGGGTTTTCAATCGGAGAAAGAGTTTCCCAATTTTCAAAACCAATACTCGGAATTACCTGCGCCTGAGTTATGTCGATGGTTAGACATAAACAAAGAATGGGTAAATAAATATTTTTCATACTCATTTGAATTTCAGGCAATTTGACAATCCTTTCAATAACTAAAAATGATTTTTCTCATAGTGGGTGCCTTCGGCCTGAAAAAAGGTCTTTTTTGCCTTTTTAGCTGTCTTTTATTAGGTTAAGCATTACTTTTTTATCTTTGCCCCACTCAAAAACATAACAATGTCAAAGGCATCAGAATTGA
>JAYSVQ010000309.1:0-16182 GCA_043718485.1 Bacteroidota bacterium | reverse complement strand
AAGTTTTGTATTCGTAAAAAACAGCGATGGTGACGATGCCGTTTTTAGAAATGAATATATGACAGGGGCTAAAACAGCCCTAATTACAAATGGAGCGCCTACAACGAATATAATAAAGGCCTTTTCTACAAACGGTTTTTCCCTTGGTAATAATGCAAGAGCGAACAAAACGAGCGTCAACAATTTTTTCATAGCATTCAAAGATCCGGGTATGCCTTTAGCTCAAACCTGGCATAGTTTTGAGGCACGCAGATTACCTGACGGTAAAGTGGCCACAGAATGGATAGTTGCAAATCATGGAGATGCCCTAAACTTTACTCTGGAACGAAGTATAGACAGCAAAACATTTGAAGAAGTAGTTTCAATCCCGGCTATGGAAGAGACAGAAGCAACCCTTCGGTTTGCCTCAGAAGATGCCGGCGCGCCTCTTTCAAAAGTATGGTACAGGGTAAAAGAGTTGAAGACAGATGGCAGCAGCTCTTTTTCAACTTTAGCATCTGTAAATGCGGTTGAGGTACCCTCAAGTCAACTTGGCTTAATTTTATTTCCGAATCCTTCTTCTGACAATAAGTTTACCTTGCGTTTAAACAAAATTCCAACCGAATCGACCGAAGTAAAAGTGTATGATAGCATGGGGAGGTTAGTTCTTTTTCAAACTTGGATAGGTAAAGGCCAATCTGACCACGAAATGGAAGTAGTATTTCCGGCTGGTCTATTAAAAGGTTGTTACATCGTAGAGGTCGTCGATGGAAATAAAAGGGCAGTGGAACGAATTCTGATTGAAAAATAAAAATATAAATCGCCGAAAACGGTGAAGAAAAAAAGCCTGTCCCGTAAGACAGGCTTTTCTATTTTACCCTTACATTATCGATAATCAATCAATTTCGCGCCTTTGAATTCGGGGCGAATAGCCCCTAATTCATCAAAAATAAAGGTTTCAGGGGAATTTAAAACATCTTCAGGGTCTAGAGAAAGGGTAAGTGTTACAAACTTATATTCAGCCCATACCAGAATTTGACCGGGCTCAAAAATAATGCGCACGTGCTTGGGCTCCCAGGTCCATGGGTTACTGATAAATTCAATTTGAGAAATCCCGCTTTCCTTTCGACCTTCATAACTCAATGAAAAAACAATTCGTTTCCAGCCCAGCGTGTCATCTCCGGGAACAGGAATAAACTCGCACTGGGTAGCAATTCCCTGAGTAAAAATTCCATTCGGAATTTCTTTAATCAATAAGGCATCCTTTTCTTTAGGCTTGGTGCGGTACATAACAAAACGTTCGGGGAACCATGTGAAAGTACTATTGGCATCGGCGAGTACCCACAAATCACTCGCCATGTAGCGGCTTTGACCTCTGCCTGCTGCAGCTTGCACATGTTGCCAAACGGGCTCCTTATTTTCGCTGTGCAAAAAACCGTACTCAAATTCCATTCGCGTTACTTCCGGTTGTTGCATGATGCGACGCACATCGAGGCGATGCCAAATTTGAAGCAACTCCTCCTCACAAATATTTGAGGCCGTTTGTGCTAAAATTAAATTAGGGAACAATAATAGCACCCAAATACAGAGTCCTGAAAAATATTGGATTGGCTTCATGAATGCGGGCTACTAACTTCTCACTCAATACTACCTACGATTTCCGATTTTGCCAATCATTCAAGACGATTCCTTTGGCACATTTGAAAAAAAGCTAATTTTCAAGTCTTTTGGGTCTGAATCTAATTCCGAATCGTTTATTATGCCCGCTTTCCACAGTTGGTATTTCAATCCATCCATCACCAAAATGCTCGCCTCAGTTAAACCGCCCGTTTCATTGAAAAGCTCCCGAAAATGGCGAGGGTTGGGTAAAAGAATGGCCAGAAAACAGGCTTCGTTTACATCTAATTGAGTAACATTTTTTCGGAAATAAAAATTTGCGGCTTTCTCAATTCCAAAAATTGAAGGCCCCCACTCAGCAAGGTTAAGATATAGGGCGAGAATTTCGTCTTTACTAAAGGTCTTTCTGGCTTGGAGAGAAAGAGAAAACAACCATTCCTCCCACTTTCTCATTGCATTTTTTTCATGGCCGAGGCCCATTAATCGCATGGTCTGCATGGTGAGGGAACCTCCGCCGCGACTCAATTTTCGATTCTCGATATTCTCTTTTACTGCTAGCAAAACCCCACTGGAATCAAATCCAACATGCGAATAAAAAAGTGGATCCTCAGCAAATACCACCGACATTTTTACTTTTTGAGCGATTGGTTGCTTCCCAATTGATTTCAACCGAATTCCCATTTCTTCTAAGAATTGAATCGAATAGGGAGTTTTCTTACCCATTTGAAAAGTATAAGCAAAGTTGAGATTTTTTACTTTTCCTTCAGGATCAACTTTGCCGCTCAAATTAAACCCGATACGATCATCAGCCCAAATATTAGAAAAAGAAGAAAATCCCCCAGACAAGGCTTGAAAACTTTTTCCCATTTCTTGAATAGGATGTTGAATAAAAAAAGAGGTATGTCCGGGATTTGCTTGAACAAAACATGCATTCAATCTCCATTTTTTTGAAATTGAAATTTCGGTTTCAAGAAAAACCGACGCTTCTCGATTCAAAAAATGAAGATTGATTTCAACTTTTGAAGGTCGAATCGGCTGAGGGCTTAACCACGATTTGTGAATTACGGGTGAATGCACCTTCAAGGCTATAAATCTTTCCTCTGGGTCGATTTCTCCAACATGGCTTTCCCACTCAAAAGAGGAAAAAGCGATTCCTTGATGGAACTGAAAAACGTCTTCGGTGGTTTTAAAGAAAGCACAAAAATTCCCTGTTATAGAATCTCGTTTGCCATCAACCTGAAAGGATTGCGCACAACCGAGTGAATCGAATTGGCTACCACGAACAAAAAGCATTTCTCCATTCCAATCCACTTGATCAAATAAATATTTCTTTTCACTGATTGAGATTTCTGAATTTTTCAAATCTAATTGAGCGGGTATCTCTTTCACTTTTCGCAATAGAAAAAAGGCATTTGAAGGAGTTTTTGAATCTGCCTTTTGGGGCTTATTTGACGCTGAAATTCTATTTATTCTAGCACTACTCCATGCCAAATTCTTGATTTTGAAACCAAAATATTGAAAAGAAATCTTTACATCAGAAACGGTTCCCACTAATTGTTTAGGCCCTGAAAAAATCAAATTTTTGGCTCCAATCTCGCAATAGCTCAACCACTGCGCCTCCTCGAACTGAACTTGAATTCCGTATTTCTGATTGATGTGGTTCGAAATTTTCTCAAGGCCAAACATCAATAATTTATTCCTGCCCTGAAAAGCGAGAAAGCCCAGACCGACAACGAAAAACAAAAGAATGATTTTTAATCGCATAATTCCTGAAGTGATTTCCAAAACCCCGGCATAATATGCCGAGGTATGGAATTCGAGCAGAAAAGGATTTTACATTAATCCACTTAAAAAGTCTTCAACTTGTTCCGCCGATAAAACGGATAGATTTAAGGGGGAAATTTCCAGGCGATCCGGACTTATGGTAAACTCACTGCGAGCAGCTCTGGATTTATCGTAAGCATAAATTTTAAACTTCTCAAAAGGCAGAAACTGCATACTGAAACTTCCATCTTCAGAAGTTTTCATCACGTGAATTTTTCTTTCCATCGAGATGAAGTGAACTGAGGCGCCCGCAACCGGGATTCCCTTTTCATCCACTACTTTTCCATTAAAAGTAAGCAACTGTGAGGCTTCGTTTTCTTTCATCAATTTGTCGACATTATACCATCCTAAATCGTTGAGGCGAAAAGAATAATAGTCGCCGGCACTTTTTTGTTGCTCTTTTTGAATCGCGGCAACGCTTTCCAGCAGCTCCCTTCCCCGTTTGCTTTGAGATAAAAAATCGCGACAATCTTCCAATTCGCTTTTCGAAAAGAGCTCAGTTGCACTACCGGATGAATAATAAAATAATTTTCCGTTTTCATAATAATAGCGCTTAGTCCAATACTCATTCTCTCCCGGCTTTTTATTTTTCTTAACCTTGGAAGCAAGTTTTACTAATTTTTCACATTTCTTGCACCGCTTGCGTGAAGCAGCATCGTTGTCACAGGCAGGAATTCCACCTTCTTTTTCGGCATCTAAAGTCCATGCTACTTGAGAATCATACCGAGTGCCTTTCCATAAATTCATATCTGAATCTTTTTTATCGGTGGGGAAGTAGGCGTAGCCTCCAATAGAAGAGTTAAGTTTTAGCGGCTTTCCATTTTGAAAAGCAAAAATGGAATACGAGCCATCGGTTTGTAACAGCCCTTTGTCGCTGATGGTTTGTAAGCCTGCACGAAACATCTCTTTTAAGGTGCGCGCCTCCTGAATTTTGATTTCAATGCTGCCTTGAATTTGATTTCCCATTTCATCGGTAAATGCCCCTTTGGGAAAAGCAAAAATGCTCCCTCCCTTGGCGGTAATGATGGCATCGGTTTCGGCACTAGCCATAAAACTTTGCGTCTCAACCGCCTCTAATGAGGTTTGAATAATGGCTGATTTTGGGGGCTTGCATGCGGTTACCACCAACATTAAGAATAACATAAAGGATAGGCCTTTTACCATTTTTTTGTCTTTCATTTTTCCCTGTTTAATTAAATTTCCATTAGATTTTCATTAAATCGCATCATTTTTCAACGATTTATAATACACTTATCCATTTAAGTAACAGATTTTTTAAAACCGGGTAATTTGTAGATAAAATGAAAATGAGATTCTCTAAAGCTGTAATTATGAGTCAATTTTACAATCTGCTTATTATCAGCATATTATAAAAACAAGAAAAAAAAATATCTTCTCATTCTTCAAAAAATGATGAAAATAAGGGTGCTGAAAATATTCAACAGTTTGAAGTAATTTTACCTTAATACACCTATCCAATAAATGCGACCCATTCATCATTTTACTTTTTTGGTTCTGATTTCATTGTTTTCTTGTCAGCTCGACCCTTGGCAAGACCCAAACGATGTTGTACCCCCAATTTCAAATTCAAAATTGCCCTGTAATGGAGATACATCGTTGTGTAGAAAAACGCCTGCACAAGTTGTTTTTCCAACCACACTCAAGTCTTACAATTATGAGTTTGGCGCAGTTAATTATCTGTCTCCCTCCCAAAAATATCCGGTTCAAAAACAGCTAGAGGATGGAATTCGAGGATTAAATTTTGATGTATATGACGAAGGCGGGCAGGTAATCGTTGCGAACAAAGTCACGCTGATAGGCAATATTGGAGAAGAGCCTCTTTCTGGCCCGCTCATGGAAATCAGAGATTTTCTGTTGGCAAACCCAAGAGAAGTAGTGGTGTTAAATCTCAATACTGAAGTTTCCCCTAACCGCTTAAAAGAAGTTTTTTCCTCAACGAGCACATGGAGTTTTGTGTATTATCCTGCCACCGGATGGACAACCTTAGAAAATCTGATTACCACCAATAAACGGCTAATCGTGATGAGCAATAACACAACCATGGACGATTGGATTTTTTCTACTACTGCCTTCGGTTTTAGTACAGGTATGCCAAATTCACGCTCAGACTTTAATTGTGTAATCGCAACCGGTAACCCGGGTAACGACTTATTTATTTTTAATCACCGCGTCGGTGTGCCCTTGTTGAGCACTTCTAATGCTGATAGTGCATCTGCCGTTAACGAATTCGATATCTTGTACAACCACGCAGCGGCATGTACCGACATACATGGCAAAAAACCAAATTTCGTTGGCGTAGATTTTTACTCTTCAGGAGATTTGTTTGAAGTTTGTGAAACCCTTAATCAAATGCATTGATTCAGGTTGCGTGTGCAATCATTGAGCAAAAGGGGAAGGTGTTTGCGGCAAAAAGAGGAGCAGACATGACCAATCCCCATGTATGGGAATTTCCAGGCGGCAAAGTAGAAACAAATGAAAGCGCTGAATTCTGTCTCAAAAGAGAAATAAAAGAGGAATTATCAATCGAAATTCAAATTCTGCAACCCTTACCCGTCGTAAAATACCAATACCCCGATTTCATTATCGAGTTATTTCCATTTCGTTGTGAATGGGTCGCAGGAAATATTTTTTTAAAGGAACATTCAACTGCAGATTGGTTTGATCCCAAACAACTACTGAATTTGAATTGGTCAGAAGCAGATTTGCCGGTTTTGAAACATTATTTAGGCTTGCTAAGGGGGAATTGAAATGGGCAAAGCGATTTTTTTTATTTTAGTTTGGTTAAGTATTATTCCGTTTGCAGCCTGTCAATTACCTCCCATCCAAATAGGTGTAGGATCTTATTACGGCCCGGAATTTAAAGGAAGAAAAACCGCATGCGGCGAGATTTTTAATCCTGATTCATTAACTGCTGCACATAAAACCCTGCCCTTCGGCAGCTTAATAAAAGTAAAACTTTTAGAAAACGGAGATACTGTCATTGTGCGGGTAAACGATAGGGGCCCTTTTGTAAAGGGAAGAATTGTTGACCTATCTACAAGAGCCGCCATCCAAATAGGGCTAAAAAATCGGGGTTTAGCAAAAGTAAGTGTAGAGGTAATTCGATTGGGCTATCCGGTTAATGAGGCGCCGCCACCTGTGCCTGAGGTAAAACGAATCCCAATAAATATAGGGTGGGTGATACCTTTTTCACCTCAAATTTTCTTTCCTTTTTTCCCGCCTCAAAGGGTAATTGGCGAAATACATAAGCCGAGCGATACAAGCCAGTAATCTTAATCACGATTGAGGATAATTCTTGGATTAGAATGTTGTAAGATTTCATTAATTGCACCGTTTTTTAAAATAATAAATGGCAAATCAACGACGCGTAGGTATTCTTTGTGGAGGAAGGTCCGCAGAACATGAAATTTCACTTATCTCCGGAATGAACATAGCCGGCGCATTAGACCACGCTTTTTATGAACCCGTGATCATTGCCATAGCGCGCGACGGTAAATGGTATCTCCAGGATGAAGGCCAATTTTTAAGTGGAAGTAGAAATCCAAAACAAGTTCGCATTCCCAAATTTAGCCGCCCCTTAGGCTTGATTCCGGGTGCAGGAAGAGGTTCTCAGCTTTTTGATTTGGCTTCTGGCAAAATGATTGAGCCGCTTGAAGTTGTTT
Organism: Bacteroidota bacterium; assembly: GCA_043718485.1. Taxonomy (GTDB): domain Bacteria; phylum Bacteroidota; class Bacteroidia; order J057; family JADKCL01; genus JAYSVQ01. The sequence continues at coordinate 9,079 of JAYSVQ010000309.1, read as the reverse complement.
TCCCCATACTACATGGCCCATTTGGAGAAGACGGTAGCATGCAAGGAATGCTCAAGCAACTTGATATTCCTTTTGTTGGCCCGAGTGTTCTCGGCTCTGCTGTTGGAATGGATAAAGAGCTGATGAAAAGGCTTCTCACAGAATGTGGAATTGCGAATGCAAAATATGTTTGTCTGCGTAAATCAGATAGTGAACAACCCGATTTCGATTTCGTTTTTTCAAAATTAGGATTGCCTATGTTCGTGAAGCCGGCAAACATGGGAAGTTCAGTCGGCATAAGTAAAATAAAAAGTGCTTCTGAATTCCAAGAAGCGATTCAACTTGCATTTACCTTCGATGACAAGATATTGATTGAGGAATTTATTGAAGGTAGAGAAATCGAATGTGCGGTTCTTGGAAATGAAAAGGTGCTGGCATCCATTCCGGGAGAGATTGTTCCTCAAGCTGAATTTTATACTTACGAGGCAAAATACTTAGACGATAAAGGCGCAATTCTCGAAGCGCCGGCAAAAAATTTAAGCGAAAGCGATGTGATTCGCATTCAAAATCTGGCCATTCAAGTTTTTAAGTCATTGGAATGCGAGGGTCTTTCCCGCGTTGATTTTTTCTTGTGTAAAGACGGAAAAATTTATGTCAACGAAATTAATACGTTGCCGGGTTTCACCCGAATCAGTATGTACCCTCGCCTTTGGGAACTAAGCGGAATTGAGTATCCTGAATTATTGGACCGGCTTATTCGACTGGCGATTGAGCGTCACGGTAAAGAAAGAATATTGTCTGTAACTCAGGCCCTGTAATCTTATCCTAAATCATTTCGAACATCTGCCTTTAAGGTTGACGAGCGCTTCCATTCAAATAATGGGTCAAAAGTAATTCGATAAGTAATGTGCTTTTTACCTTCTGCCGCTCCCGTTGCATCTTGAAGTCTTCGCGACATGGGGTTAAAGTCTCCGACCCAACTCAGCTCAACTTGTTTAAAACCCATCTGTTGAGCATCTTCAAAACTGTACATGGTCATCGCAGATTCGATTCCCATTTTTTGAAACTTTGGTTTAACGCCTATGACGAGCACGCGAATTCGATCGAGAACACCTGCCTTTCGGTACCATTCATAATAATTTCTTTTTCGCCATAGAAATTTAATGATTTGAAGCAGCCCCATTTTTCCCTTTTGTGATTTGAAAACCTGATTTAGGTCTGGCAGGCCAAACAAGAAACCTGCGGGTTCACCATCGACATAGGCAAAAATCATAAAACGCTCAATGATTATAGGCATTAAACTTTTTGCCAATTTATGAGCATGGGCTTCAGTCATGGGCGAAAAATGCTCATGAAACCGCCATGCATCATTAAAAATTTCTATGAAATCAAGGGCGTACTTATTCAACGCTTCTTTTCGTGCGTAATCAATTTTTACGCCCGGTTTTGTTGCAACCCATTTGGCGATTTTTGAAAATCGCTCAGGAAGTGGCTTTGACAAATCCATGTGACGAGAAACTTGCTCGAAATAGATTTTAAAGCCATATGCTTCAAAAAAAGAAGCGTAGTACGATTTGTTATAGTTCATCCCATAGGAGGGATGGGTAAATCCTTCTTTTAATAATCCCCAAAACCGGTCATTCTCACCAAAATTTATGGGCGCATCCATGGCCTTCATTCCCTTTGAAAGCAGCCATTCTTTTGCAACATCAAAAAGAATAAAAGCTGCACTTTGATCTTCTATGCATTCAAAAAAACCGGCTCCTCCTACCGGAATTTCGTACATATTTGCCTTTTTTAAATTATAAAATGCAGCTATTCGACCAACGGGATTTCCATTTGCATTCTTTAAAATCCAGCGCACGGCTTCTCCTTCTTTGAATAATTCATTCTTTGAAGGGTTAAACACGTCCTTCACTTCCATATCTAATGGACAAACCCACGCAGCATCATCTTGGTACAATAATCGGGGCACGTCAAGAAATAGGGCCTGGTCGGTCTTATTAATTACGGGATAAAGTTGCCACGAAGGTGTTGCCATTTGTAAAGTGTGAAAATCCGAAAAAGGACTGAAAAAATAAATGGCTACATTCCCACAATTCTAAATTCAGTACGGCGGTTCAGGGCGCGATTTTCTTCAGAATCATTAGGTTTCAGGGGTTTAGTCTCGCCGTACCCTTTTGAAATAATCCTTTCTCCTAATATGCCTTTCCCTGTTAAATAAGATTTTACTTCGGCAGCACGGTTTTCACTTAAAACCAGATTTGATTCAACCTTGCCCACATTATCGGTATGTCCCGAAATTTCAATTTTCACTCTCGGGTTTTGCTTCAAAAAAGTAACGATGTGGTCAAGCTCTGCTTGAGACTCATCGAGTAAGGTAAACTTGGCCGTTTCATAAAAAATATTTCTGAGAATAATGGTTGCGCCTTCACGTATAGAAGACAAATCAATGTCGAGATCAAAATATAATTCCTCGCTTAATGCCCGGTTTTTGAGTGAAAAATTTTGACTATAAAATAAGTACCCTTTGGCATCCACAAATGCGGCATAATCCCTTTCAAGTGGCAGATTAAGCAGGTATTTCCCTGATTTTTGGTTTGTCGTAACCACCCGAATCGTATCTCTTGAAGCGATGTCAATAAAAGTAAGACTTGCAGTTACTGGTTTTTTGCTGAGGCTGTCGCGCACAGTTCCACGCACAAAAGTCGCAAGCCTCGGCTTCAATTTTGCATCCAATTCAAATTCGTAAATATCCCAACCCCCAAATCCGCCTTCGCGTTGAGAAGAACTATAGCCCTTGGTTCCTGAAGAGTTTACAAAAATGGTTTGGTCATCAACCGGAGAGTTTACAGGATAACCCATATTGATTGGGCTGCCCCAGCCCTCCAACGTTTTTCGAGAAAGGAATAAGTCTGCACCCCCAAATCCGGGATGAAAATCAGAGGAAAAATAAAAGGAAACGCCATCTGCATGAAGAAATGGAGTGTATTCGTAACCCGGGGTATTTATAGGTTTTCCCATATTCTGAGGGCTTGTCCACTTTCCATCTATTTTTTTTGAGTACCAAATATCTTTTTCACCCTCCCCTCCAGGCCGGCCAGAAACGAAATAGAGAATTTTTCCATCGCTCGAAATACAAGGCTGGGATTCCCAATGTTCAGAATTAATAGCGGGGCCCAAATTTCTAGGTTTGGTCCACTTATCACCTTCTAGTTTTGATTCATAAATATCGCAACTTCCCAACCCATCAGGCCGGTTGCAGCCAGCAAAATAAACAAATTGCCCATCCGGTGAAAAAGAAGGAGCACCTTCATTCTGGTCTGTATTTACCGGTTCCCCCAAATTAATGGCAGGCTGAAATTTTCCCTCTGCCCCAACCACACTATAATAAAAATCTTCAGTATAACCCCTATATTCTGCTTGGTAACCTCCTGTACATCCTTCACGACGCGAGGTGAAAAAAATTGTTTGATTGTCGGCAGTTAAATTAGGCAGATTTTCTTCTCCGATTGTATTTACACCCTCGCCCATGTTTTTGAGGGCAATTTTGGAGGGCTTTGCCATTTCTTCTGCTGCAAATTTTGCGTTTTGAAGATTCTTATACGTTATTTCAGCATATAATTTGGGAACCAAAGGTTTGGCATTAATAAAAGATTCGTAATACCGTGCGGCCCGGTCATACTTCATATTATAAAAGTTAAACTCCGCTACAAAAAAATGAAGAAGGGGTTGAGGCGTCTTATTAAATTTTATTGCCTTTTCTGCGACTTCCAACCCCTTTTTAAAATCATGGGTTAGATAATAGTCTTCGGTTGCTGCATACCATGCAGCCCCAAAAGCCGGTTCAAGTTCAGTAGCTTTCAGATAACAAGAAATGGCCGTTTTTCGATCTCTCCAACTGTCGTTTTGCTGGCCTTGAAGAAACAAATCGAGTGCCTTTTTTGATTTAATTCCGAAATCTTTAGGCTTAGGTTTTTGACCTAATGCAGACAGATTCAGGCTAACAAAAACCCCGATTAAGAATATGAATTTAACCTTCATTTCAGGGAATATTGACATACTTATGGATTTGTACACTCAGGCGCCATTGCGGATGGGCCTGTATAAAATCAACTATTTTTGAATAATACTTTTCCTTTTTGCCCCATTCAGCCTGCAAAAAAAATTGTGTCTTGGTTGAATTGCAACGACTCGCCTCCATTTCAGCCCAAGCAAAATCGCTATCATTAAACACAATAATTTTCAACTCATCGGCCAAATCATAGGCTTCCGGTAATGCGGCTTTAAATTTTTTGGGAGAAAAGGATACCCAATCAAAATTGCCCTGAATAGGATAAACGCCTGAAGTCTCAATATGCACTTGGATTCCCTTTTTTTTCATCGCATCAGTTATTGAACGCAAATCATAGATTGCGGGTTCTCCTCCTGTTATTACAACCCGCCCACACTTGCTTGAATCCACAAAGGTAACGAGCTGTGCAATGGGCATTAATTGTTCCCTTTTTACTGTCCAGGAGTCTTTTACATCGCACCAGGTGCATCCGACATCGCATCCTGCTAAACGAATAAAATAAGCTGGTGTCCCGGCCCAAGCGCCTTCTCCCTGAAGCGTATAAAAATGCTCCATAACAGGCAATTCTATACTAGGATTAAATACAGGAATTTCAAGACTCGTTTTGGAGATTTGGGTGCGCATCATTATGCTAAGCCCTTTCGGGCTTTAAATTGCAACATGGTATTTTGAAGCAAGGTGGCGATGGTCATAGGCCCAACCCCGCCGGGAACAGGCGTAATATAACTGCACAAAGGTGCGACATTTTCGAAATCAACGTCGCCTACAATCTTTGTCTTACCGGGATGAGACGGATCTGGAACTCGGGTAATTCCCACGTCGATTACAACTGCACCTCTCTTTACCATGTTCGCTTGTATAATCCCAACTACGCCGGTAGCCACAATTAAAATATCGGCCTGAAGCGTAAAGTCAATCAAATTTGGTGTGTATATATGACTCAGTGTAACCGTACAATTTCCCGGGTTGGTATCTCTTGCCATTAAAATACTCATTGGCGAGCCTACTATGTTGCTTCGGCCAACAACCACACAATGTTTTCCCTTGGTTTCTATGTCATATCGTTTTAGCAACTCCATAATTCCACCAGGGGTTGCGGGCATGGGTGCCGGCAAATTTTTAGCCATTCGCCCTATGTTGGTGGGATGAAAACCGTCTACATCCTTAATTGGAAGGGTGGCTTCAATAATTTTAACTTCAGAAATATGTTTAGGCAAGGGCAATTGAACCAAAATACCATCAACCTCATTATCGCTATTTAATTCTTCCAGTTTTTCTAACAGTGCAGCTTCTGAAATATTTTCCGGCAATACAATTTCACTGCTTTTAAAACCCACAAATTGGCAACCCTTCACTTTTGATGATACATAGGTCTGGCTTGCAGGATTATTGCCTACGAGTACCGCAGCAAGATGGGGAGGCCTCTGGCGATCGGCTACAAGGCGTTGGGTTTCTCGCTTAAGCTCTTCTTTGATTTCTTCTGAAATCTTTTTTCCGTCAAGCAGCGTTATTTTTTCGGTTTCAAACATCATCAATTTTCAATACTGCCATAAAAGCAGATTGGGGAATTTCTACGTTCCCTACTTGACGCATTCTGCGCTTACCCTTTTTCTGCTTTTCTAAAAGTTTTCTCTTTCTGGAAATGTCACCGCCATAACATTTAGCTGTTACATCTTTTCGCATTGCCTTTATCGTTTCTCTGGCAATAATTTTAACTCCGATTGCAGCCTGAACTGCAATTTCAAATTGTTGCCGGGGAATTAGCTCTTTCAATTTAATGCATAGTCTCCGGCCAAAGTCATAGGACCGACTTCTGTGAATTAAAGCACTCAAGGCATCAACTTGGTCGCCATTGAGTAAAATATTTAACTTTACTAATTCCGATTCTCTAAACCCTAATACGTCATAATCAAAGGAGGCATATCCCTTTGAAATGGTTTTCAATTTGTCATAAAAATCGAATACAACCTCTGAAAGTGGCATTTCAAAAATCAATTCCACCCGCTCGGTTGTGATATAAGTTTGGTTTTTGAAAACCCCTCGTTTTTCAATACACAAACTCATGATCGGTCCGGTAAACTCTGCCTTAGAAATAATTTGCGCACGAATAAATGGCTCTTCAATGAATTGTATTCCTGTTGGGTCTGGCATTTCAGACGGAGCATTGATGGTCAAAATATTGCCCTTTATCATATGGGCCTTGTACTGCACGTTTGGAACGGTGGTAATTACCGTCATGTCAAACTCACGTTCAAGGCGCTCTTGCACAATTTCCATGTGCAACATCCCCAAAAATCCAGTTCGAAAACCAAAGCCTAATGCCGCTGATGTTTCGGGTTCGAAAACCAGCGACGCATCGTTGAGTTGAAGTTTTTCTAATGAGGCCCGAAGGTTTTCAAATTCATCTGTTTCTACAGGATAAAGACCTGCAAAAACCATGGGTTTCACTTCGCGAAATCCATGTATGCCTTCCGTAACCGGTCGATCCACATGGGTAAACGTGTCACCCACTTTTACTTCGCGCACATCTTTTATCCCTGAAATCAAATACCCTACACTTCCGGTTTCAACAATATCTGCAGGCACTTGTTTCACTTTCAAAATTCCAATTTCATCAGCGTGATACTCTGCACCGGTTGAAATAAATTTAACATGATCCCCTTTTCTCACCACACCATCAAACAAGCGAAAATAAACTATGGTCCCACGAAATGAATTAAAGATAGAATCAAAAACCAGCGCCTTCAGCGGCCCTTTTGGATTTCCTTTTGGCGGTGGAACGCGTTCAATAATAGCCGACAATATTTCGTCAATTCCAATTCCCTCTTTTGCACTTGCTAAAATAATATCACCGGGTTTACATCCTAACAATTCCACGACCTCATCTTTTGATTCCTCTACATTTGCTCCCGGCAAATCAATCTTATTGAGAACAGGAATAATCTCCAGATCATGATCAAGAGCCAAATATAAATTTGAAATTGTTTGAGCTTCAATTCCTTGTGATGCATCTACGATTAATAGAGCCCCCTCACAGGCCGCAATGGCACGCGATACTTCATAGCTAAAATCAACGTGGCCTGGGGTGTCAATAAGGTTTAAGATGTATTCCTTTCCCTTATAGGTGTGCTTCATCTGGATTGCGTGGGACTTAATAGTAATTCCCTTTTCTCGCTCAAGGTCCATGCTATCCAGCACCTGATTCATCATTTCACGTTTTGTCAGGGTCTTGGTAAACTCTAACAATCTATCGGCCAGCGTACTTTTTCCATGGTCGATGTGCGCGATTATACAAAAATTTCGAATGTGTTCCATCTGCTATATCAACTCCACTTTATTTCTCTCGTTTGAGGCCAAACTTGTCAATTTTATTATAAAGGTGGCTTCTTTGAATTTCAATTTCTTCGGAAGTTTTTGTGATATTCCAACCGTTTTTCTTCAGTTTTCGCTCAATAAATTCCTTTTCAGCAAAATCTTTAAACTCTTGAAATTTCTCATACCGATCAAAAATGCTTTCATCCATTTTTTTATTTTTTCTCGGCACCGCATAAGAGATTACATCCTGCTCCCCAATTTCTCCGTCACAGAGGATGCATAACCTCTCCATCACATTATGCAATTCCCGCACATTTCCTCTCCAATCCAAAGCCAACAACTGTTCTACCGCCTTTCGGCTTATTTTAGGAACAGGTGTTTTACTTTCCTGGCCAAACTCTTTTAGGAATTGATCAACCAACAAAGGAATATCTTCTTTTCTTTCCTTAAGCGAGGGAACATGAATTAAAATCACACTTAAGCGATGGTAAAGGTCTTCACGAAAATTTCCCTGCTCAATTTCTGCCAACAAATCTTTATTGGTTGCGGCAATCACTCTCACATTTACTGAAATCTCTCGCTCACCGCCGACCCTTACAATTTTATTTTCTTGCAATGCCCGCAACACTTTGGCTTGGGCCGACAAACTCATATCGCCGATTTCATCCAAAAATATGGTACCGGCATCAGCTGATTCAAATTTGCCAATCCGCTGTTTCATTGCCCCGGTGAAGCTGCCTTTTTCGTGGCCAAATAATTCTGACTCAATCAATTCAGATGGAATGGCGGCACAATTCACCTCGATTAAGGGATTATTGCAGCGAATGCTTTTTTCGTGAATCCAGCGGGCGACGAGTTCCTTGCCGGTTCCATTGCTGCCCGTAATCAAAACACGCGCATCGGTCGGCGCCACACGCTCAATCGTTTCTTTAATCTTGGAAATGATGGGCGACTCGCCGGTAATTTCTCTTACTTTAGTTACTTTCCTTTTTAAAATCTTTGTCTCAGTAACCAGACTTTCTTTATCGAGTGCATTTCGCACTGAAAGAAGCAAACGATTTAAATCTGGTGGCTTTTCAATAAAATCGAAAGCACCCTTTTTTGTGGCATCTACGGCAGTTTCAATGGTACCGTGTCCTGAAATCATGATAAACTGAACTTCAGGATTGGACTTCATCGCATGGTCAAGCACCTCGATGCCGTCCATTTTGGGCATCTTAACGTCGCACAAAACAACCTGATAATCGCCTTCACGAATCAATTTCAGGCCTTCGTCACCGTTTGTAGCCAAATCAATTTCGTAACCTTCATACTCTAAAATGTCTTTTAAAGTGCTACGAATACTCTCTTCGTCGTCAATGATTAGGATTCTGGGCATGTCTGCTGTCTTTGAATGGGTACGAAAGTTATGGATAACTGTATGTATTTACAAACAGTAAAAGCGGAGGGCCCTTTTCGACCCTCCGCTTTTCAATTTTACAGGCCGTAAATGCTTAAAAATAATAGCCCAAATCAAGAGCGATATAGTTGAGCTTCGCATTAATATCGCCGTTTTCCTTTTTTCTCAACACGTTCATCAAACCCATGTGGTAAGAGGCACCTAACGTAATCGTTCCCCAATCAAAGGCCCAATCGACCCCTGCCCCGGGAACAAATGAAGCTGAGAAAAAGTTGATGTATTTTGAATCTTTTGAAGTTACATCTTCAATA
>JAYSVQ010000308.1:0-1717 GCA_043718485.1 Bacteroidota bacterium | reverse complement strand
CGAGACCCTATTAGTTTGGGCGCTCTCAGGGCTAGAGAAAGGATCGACCATGAGTAAACTTCCTTTCAATTCTTCGATTGAGGCGAGCATATTGTCAGCAAGCAAACGAAAATCTGGACGAATGGCCGCCATTATTCGCACCATGAGTAAAGCTTCAATCCCACCCATTGGCAGGTTGGCCGTCAAAATCAAAGGGCCTTCGATGGCCTTTAAATTTTCAAGCGTGCGTTTAGGCAAAATATATTCGACAGCTAAAACTTCTAAAACCGCTTTCGCAAAACCATCTGGATTATCGCTCTTTCCCTTTATTTGGTCGTAAAGGTTGTCTAGATTTTTGAGTTGCAGCAGGCGCGATACCCCCGGGCGCACCAGAGAAAAAATCGCCTTTGAAAAAGGCGATTGAATAATTGGGGAAGGTTGGGTTCCAGAATCAGGTGCCTGCATAATCCGCTTAAAAATAAGAAGAATCCCCGACCTCCACTCTTTTTATAAAGCATAATCTTATTTTCTGTCCAATTAGTAACACAACTTAAAGCTGAAGCAGTTTGCACTGCGTTGATTCATACCTCGAAGGAGAATGACTACCTGCCTTAGTTTCTTTAAATTGCGCAATGGATTTCAAATTGAATGCGCCATTTCAACCCGCAGGCGACCAACCCGAAGCAATTGAACAACTGACTACAGGTATTAAGAGTGGTGAACCTTGGCAAACTTTACTTGGCGTAACCGGCTCAGGTAAAACTTTTACAATTGCCAATGTTATTAAAAATGTAAACAAACCAACCCTGGTTATCAGCCATAACAAAACATTGGCTGCCCAATTATATGGGGAGTTTAAATCTTTTTTTCCTGAAAATAAGGTCGAGTATTTTATTAGCTATTACGATTATTATCAACCTGAAGCTTTTATTCCCTCTACAAACACCTATATTGAAAAGGATCTTAGCATCAACGAAGAAATTGAAAAATTAAGACTGCGCGCAACTTCAGCATTGCTTATGGGGCGCAGGGATGTGATTGTAGTCGCATCGGTATCCTGTATTTATGGAATCGGAAAACCTGAGGATTATGCAGCAATTGTTCTGGAAGTGAAAAAGGGATTGGTGATTTCGCTCAATGCTTTTTTAACGCGCTTAGTAGATTTATTTTACAGCAGAACCACTGCCGATTTTGAGCGAGGCAATTTCAGAGTAAAAGGCGATACCGTTGATTTATTTTTGGCGTATGAGGATTTTGCCATTCGCTTTATCTTTTTCGGCGACGAAATTGAAAAGATTCAGGTTGTTGACCCAGATTCAGGGAGAAAACGTGAAGAACTTGATGAAGTTACCCTTTACCCTGCAAATTTATTTGTAACCTCAAGAGATACATTAAAAGAAGCTATACTCGAAATTCAAAAAGATTTGGTATTGCGTCTGGAGTATTATGAATCTCAGGGCATGATGATTGAAGCCAACCGAATTAAAGAGCGCACCGAATTTGACATGGAAATGATGCGTGAATTGGGCTATTGTTCTGGAATTGAGAATTATTCTCGCTACCTCACGCAAAGACCCGAAGGCAGCCGACCGTATTGCCTCATGGATTATTTCCCCAATGATTTTCTGGTAGTGATCGATGAAAGCCATGTGACTTTGCCCCAAATCAGGGGAATGTATGCCGGCGACCGCTCTCGCAAAATGAATTTAGTTGAGCATGGGTTTCGTCTACCTGCTGC
>JAYSVQ010000307.1:0-4904 GCA_043718485.1 Bacteroidota bacterium | reverse complement strand
GGTGCTATTTTTACAAATATCACACATGATCATTTAGACTATCATAAAACATTTCCTAATTACATAGGCGCAAAGCAAAAGTTGTTTTCGCAACTTTCTTCAAATGCCTTTTGCCTCACGAACCTTGATGATAAAAATGGGGAGGTGATGTTGCAAAATTCGTTGGCAAAAAAATATAGTTACAGCCTTCATAAATTGGCTGATTTTCGAGCCAAGGTTTTGGAAAATACCATTGAGGGTTTGCAACTCACTTTAGACGGACAAGAAGTTTGGTTTAGACTAATTGGCAGTTTCAATGCCTACAATTTATTGGCGGTTTATGGAACGGCAATTTTGTTAGGTCAGGACCGAGACACAGTTTTGTTGGAAATGAGTAAGCTGGCATCAGTTGCCGGAAGATTTCAAACGCTATATCCCGAAGACAGAAGTTTCACAGCCATTGTTGATTATGCGCACACGCCCGATGCGCTTGAGAATGTTTTGAAAACAATTTCAGACATACAAGGCGGTGCAGGAAAATTGATTACCGTAATTGGCTGCGGAGGAAACCGTGATAAGGAAAAGCGGCCAATCATGGCCAGAATTGCATCTGAGTTTTCTCACCAGGTCTTTTTAACCTCCGACAATCCAAGGGATGAAGACCCGGCACAAATTTTAGATGAAATGCTAAAAGGGGTTAACCCCGCCTTTAAGAAAAAAATTCAGCGAATTGAAAATAGAAGAGAAGCGATAGAGGTGGCTTGTCGTTTTGCTGGAAATGGAGATGTGTTGCTGGTGGCCGGAAAGGGCCATGAAAATTATCAGGAAATCAAAGGCGTGAAATATCCTTTTGATGACAATTTGGTTCTTCTCGAAACTTTTAACGCGCTCAAAAGCTAATGCTATACCATTTGCTAACATGGTTGGACGCAAAATATGATATCCCCGGTTTCGGGGTGTTCAACTACATCACTTTTCGGGCTGTTTTGGGAATATTATTTTCCCTCATTATTTCATTATTAATTGGTAAAAAAATCATCGATTTATTGCGGAAAAAATTAATCGGTGAAAGCATTCGTACCGATGGCCCCGATTCGCACAAGAAAAAAGCAGGAACCCCAACGATGGGTGGCCTTATCATTTTAGCTGCGATTTTGATTCCCACACTACTTTGGGCTGACCTTAGAAATATGTATGTCATCCTCATTTTAGTTGCAACCGTGTGGATGGGTTTTATCGGGTTTATGGATGATTACATAAAGGTCTTTAAAAAAGATAAAGCAGGACTGAAAGGAAAATTTAAAATAATTGGCCAAGTGGGCTTGGGAATTATTGTAGGTCTTGTTATGGTCATGCATCCCCATTTCAAAGGAAAGAAGGGCCAATTATTTCCAAATAAAACCATCCGTTCCGGCACTTATTTAAATGAAAAGGGATTTAATTATGGAGACCGCCTCATGGCAGTCAACGGCGCAGATTTTTCTCATTATCCATCAGAGGCTGAATATGGAGGAATTCAAAATTATACAGTAGAGCGCGGTGATAATCCCGGAAAACGGCAAGTGCTTACAATTGAAATTTCTGCGGAAGACAGAAATAAGGTGGCCTCAACATTGTTTTCTGATCAGGATGCCCATTTCATTACGAAAACCAATGTTCCTTTTTTAAAGGGTTATGTAATTGATTACGCTGCTTTCGATTCCACAACAAATGGTTGGTTGGGAAAATTAATCTTTATCCTTTTTGCGATTTTTATTGTTACTGCAGTTTCCAATGCGGTGAATTTGACAGATGGATTAGATGGTTTGGCTGCAGGTACATCGGGCATTACAGCTGCGGCTTTAGCTATATTTTGTTATGTCTCCGGTAACATCATCTTCGCTGATTACCTCAATATTTTTTATATACCCCAATCGGCTGAGCTTGTTATTTTCTGCGCTGCGCTCGTCGGTGCCTGTGTTGGGTTTTTGTGGTACAATGCACACCCTGCACAGGTTTTTATGGGTGATACCGGCTCCCTCGCCTTGGGTGGTGTAATTGCAGTTCTCTTTTTAATGGTAAAAAAAGAGCTGCTGATTCCCATCATGTGTGGTGTATTTTTCATCGAATCTGTAACGGTAATTATTCAGGTCATTTGGTTTAAATACACCAAAAGAAAATACGGTGAAGGGCGTCGTTTGTTTAGAATGGCACCCATTCATCACCATTTTGAATTGGGGGGCATGCACGAAGCTAAAATCGTAGTTCGGTTTTGGGTTGTGGCCATCTTTCTTGCTGTACTCGCATTTGCAACCCTAAAACTGAGATGAAAGAAAAACTCGTCGTATTGGGTGCACAAGAAAGCGGAGTAGGCGCGGCAGAATTAGGCATGCGCAAAGGTTATGATGTGTTGCTTTCTGATATGAAGGCAATTCCTGAAAAATTTAAAACCAGTATTACAACTGCAAAGATTCCTTTTGAAGAAGGTGGACATACCCTCACAAAGATATTGAGTGCAGATTTAATTGTGAAAAGCCCGGGCATTCCTGATTCGGCACCCCTGATTAAGGAAATCAAAAAGGCGGGCATAAAAATCGTTTCAGAAATTGAGTTTGCCTCCTGGTTCACCACAAAGCCGATTATTGCCATTACGGGCAGTAATGGAAAAACTACTACAACTTCTTTAGTTTATCACATTCTGCAAAAAGCTGGAATTAATGCTGCCTGCGGCGGAAATATCGGCAAAAGTTTTGCTAAAATTTTATGTGAAGCTGAATACGATTATTATGTGTTGGAAGTAAGCAGCTTTCAACTCGATGATATCGAAACCTTCAAACCCTGGATTTCGGTTTTACTCAATATTACACCCGACCACTTAGACCGCTACGATTACTCATTAAAGAATTATGCAGATTCTAAATTCAGAGTTGCTGAGAATCAAAGCGCGGAAGACCATTTCATTTATTGCAACGAAGACCCGATTACCCTTCAATATCTTCCAGAGAAAAACATACGTGCCAAGCACTATGGTTTTGGTTTAGATAAAAAGGAAGGCGCGGTTTCATGGATAGAAAATAACACCATCACACTACTTATGGATCAGGATACCCAAAATTTCGATTACGATCAAATCTCGTTAATCGGTAAGCACAATGTGTACAATACTATGGCTGCTGCCATCGTATCAAAAATCATAGATGTGCGAAAAGAGTCCGTTCGCGAAGCATTTTCAGATTTTCGAAATGCAGAGCATCGGCTCGAAAAAGTTGCCAATGTTGGCGGCATTGAATTCATTAATGACAGTAAAGCGACAAACGTAAACTCAGCATGGTATGCGCTTGAGTGCATGGATCGCCCTGTGATTTGGATTGCCGGCGGGGTTGACAAAGGAAATGATTACACACCTCTTATTCCCTTGATTGACAAAAAGGTGAAAGCCATTGTCGCACTAGGTGAAGACGTGCGTAAAATTCACGAAGCCTTTGGCAAAAAAGTGCATTTGATTATCAATGCAACTTCAATGGAAGAGGCGGTAAAATTTTCGTACAGTTTAGCAGAAAAGGGAGATGCCGTTTTGTTATCACCGGCCTGTGCTTCTTTTGACTTGTTCGAGAATTACGAAGACCGTGGTCGTAAGTTTAAGTTTTACGTGAAAGAGATTTTTTAATCAGCATATGATTCGTTGGCTCCTTGAGCGATTAAAAGGTGACAAAGTCATCTGGTTGGTAGTCACCCTGATTTCCCTGATTGGGTTATTGGCGGTGTATTCCTCTACCTCAGCTATCGCCTTTCAAAAAAAGGGAGGCAATACAGAGTATTACATGATCAAGCATTTGATTTTGCTCGTGATGAGTTTTGGCGTGATGTATTTTGTGCACCTCATTGATTACCGTGTTTTCGCCCGTCTGAGTAAAGCGCTTTTATACATTACTATTCCGGTACTCGCCATGACTTTATTGTTTGGGCCGAGTATCAATTCTGCTTCACGTTGGTTTTTTATTTTCGGCCAATCCTTTCAGCCTTCAGATTTGGCAAAGCTTGCTTTGATGGTGCACTTGGCCAGATTACTAACTGAAAAGCAAGATGTAATTAAAGATTTTAATCAGGGATTCTTGCCAATTATTGGCTGGGTAGCGGTCATTTGCGGACTCATTGCCCCTGCAAATCTGAGTACAGCATCCTTGATCTTTCTCGCAAGTGTGATCATGATGTTTATTGCCGGCGTTCACATAAAGTATTTCCTTTCTATTTTAGGAATTGGGCTTGTGGCGGTTTTTATCCTATTTAAAACTATGCCCAGGGCGGCTACTTGGGAAAGACGACTAAGCGATTATGCAGCGCGATACACAAATCCTGAATACGAGCCCAATTACCAAACCATTCAAGCCAATATTGCGATTTCAACGGGTGGTGTTTTTGGAAAAGGAGTTGGAAAAAGTCAACAGAAAAACTTTCTTCCGCATCCCTATTCCGACTTCGTATTTGCAATCATTCTTGAAGAATATGGTTTATTTGGAGGGTTACTTGTATTAATTCTCTATTTGATTTTGTTGATGCGGGGCATTGCGATTGTAAGTGTGAGTAAAACATTCGGTGCTTTTCTCGCTGCAGGTTTAACCTTTATGCTCGTGATGCAAGCCTTTATTAATATGGGCGTAACCGTAGGTTTATTTCCTGTAACCGGCCTTCCCTTGCCGATGTTAAGTATGGGTGGAACCTCGCTTTTATTTACAGGAATGACGCTTGGAATCATACTTTCGGTTAGCCGGCACGCAGTTGAGGAGGCGAAGTTGGCGGTATGAGCATTCGCGCAATCATAGCCGGTGGTGGGACCGGAGGACATATTTTTCCCGCCCTTTCTATTGCGAACGAACTCAAAAAGCAAGACCCTTTAACTGAAATATTATTTGTTGGCGCAACAGGGGGCATGGAAATGACGCTGGTCC
>JAYSVQ010000306.1:0-1721 GCA_043718485.1 Bacteroidota bacterium | reverse complement strand
TCTGAAATGTGTCTCAACTTTGCGTTTTGTGCAATTTCGAGATCTGAGGGAACAGCGATTTTTGTGGACATACCTTATTTTGTTGCCCGAAAATAAGGGAATCATTTGGCCAAAAAAAACCGGGCCCCTTTTAAGGAACCCGGTCACCCACTAATCCTGACTTTTCAGCCTATATGTTCGTTTAGTTGTTCTCAAACGAGGCCCGGAACCTAGTTCCGGGCGATTTCGTTGTCCCGATTTTCATCGGGATTGTCTCTGCTCCTGTCTCTTAACAATACAAATGTGCTCAACTCACCAATAGTAAGTTTCCGTGAAAACCGTGGTTTTTAGGAATACGGGAAAGTACTCAGTTTACTTACCCTCAGGGCGAAGGAAAAAATCTGGACTCAAATAGCCTGACAATTCTTTGAAAGCAAGGGTAATTTCAATTTGGCCGACTGCATAGGGGCCAATTTCGTAGGGTGTATAAATAAAAGTAAGTGCCCCCGGGTAAAGCAAAAAGTTTTCAGTCGGGGGGATGTGATTTTCAAACAAATACTCATTCAATTCCTGGTCGGGTTCCAAATTCATATCCTTTCTGAATTGAGCCTCCAAAATAGGGGGCAGAAATTTTTCATACTCCGGCAAAAAAATATCAGCTAAGGAAATCAACTTGCATTTTTCCAGATCATAGCTTTGAGCAAAAGAGCCATAATTTCCGTGTGCCCCTCCTGAGTATTCATATACGTTGTCTTGATAGGTAAACAATCGGCCCGCATTCCACATAATTTCCATTTGTGAGCTTTTGTCCCAATTGAACATATGAAAATATTCCATTTCCTGCACATCTATGTCTTGTGCATTGACAAGGTATTCTTCACGATAATCCTCCCAATTCAATTCCATAAATTTTTGAGGACCCCAACCTTTCATTTCTTTTTTTGACGCCAATAAAAGCCTGAAAGCACATTTCATATACTCCTTATTCCGGCTCATTTTCGGCCACCACAGCGACTCAAAATAAGTTGCAACTGCATTCAGAGAATCTGGTTTATCCTCGAACATTTTTACTTCTTTTTCTATCGAAAAATAATCCAAAGCGATGGATTGCGCTGTTGCTTCTTTCAATTCGAGGTTAAACTCTTTCTCTCCATTCGGGCTTTTCCATTTTCCGGTCATTCCCTGCCCGGCCATATATTGTCCAATCAACATACCCGTAGGCTCGGTACCCCCAGCATACTCGGTCAATGACCAATAATTATTTTCTGTGCTTTCTCCATCCACCTTAATTGGAATACCATGTTTGTCATAAAGTAATATTCCATGAATTTTATCGCCATGAATACTTAATTGGAGGCTGAGGGGCGTTTTTCCATTCAAAAAACCCTTGAAATGCAGGCTTTGAATATCTTGGGCAAAAGTTTGGCCCAAAAACAGAAAAAAAATAGCGGGAGACCAAAAACGAAAAAGGAATCGGAAAATCATTCCTGCAATTTCCTCAATTTCAGGGATTACACCAAAAAATTAGAGCGTCCATCACATTGACGAACGCTCCCACCATCCACACCAAACCTAAAATTTACATATTATTAGTTTACTCACTTTCAAACGAGGCCCGGAACCTGGTTCCGGGCAAAATCGCCGTCTCAACTTGCGTTGAAATTGTCTCTGCTTCTGTCTCTGATACAAATATGAATTAAGCCAAGGCGATTTTAAACAGTAAAAAACCTTGATTTTTTTTT
>JAYSVQ010000305.1:0-4912 GCA_043718485.1 Bacteroidota bacterium | reverse complement strand
ATGTTTGGCGAGCAAAAATATATTTCAGAGGCCCTTGAAGCGGGTGCAATGGGCTACATGATGAAAAATGTGGGAAAGGATGCTTTAACGGAAGGCATTCGCACGGTTCACGAAGGCAGGTCTTATTTCACCAAAGAAGTCTCTGAAGTGATGATGGCCAAATACATGAAAGGAGCCACCAAAACTCAACATTTTTCTTATTTAAAAATCGACCTTACAAAAAGAGAAAGGGAAATTATTCGTCATGTTGCCGAAGAAATGACCAATAATGAAATCGGGGATAAACTTTGTATTTCGAGCCGAACAGTTGAAACTCATCGTAGAAATATTCTGAAAAAATTGGGCATAAAAAATACGGCAGGCCTAATTAAATATGCCATTGAAAACAACCTGTTAGAATAAATTAAGCGGGTTTTTTGGCTGAGAGGGGAAAATCCAATGTAAAGGAAAACCCATCTACTCCTTTTATTACCGGGTTTCCACCCAGTTGTCTTCCAAGGTGAATGATTAAAGACATACCCAAGGTCTGTGTTTCTTCAGGATTAAAATTTGGAGGCAATCCAACCCCCTTGTCAATGACTTGAATGGTTACCCAACCCTCTTTCATTTTATGTTTTCTCAGCGAGATAAAAACTTCGCCAATGCCACCGTCGGGGTAGGCATATTTTATCGCATTTGAGATTAGCTCTTGTAGTATCAAAGCACAAGGAATACCTTGGTTCACATCTAATTCAATTGGGTCTGATTCAAATTTAAAGGCGACTTTTCCGGGCGAAACTGCATATGAAATGAGCAAATACGATAACAAATCAGAAATGTAATCGCCCATATCGATTCGTGAAAGAAACTCCTCCTGATACAATTTTTCATGAATCATTGCCATCGCCCTAATGCGATCCTGGCTTTCTCTCAACACCTCTTTTGCGATCGGGTCTGTTACTTTTGCCTCTTGCAATAAAAACAGACTTGAAATCACCTGCATATTATTTTTAACCCGGTGGTGAATCTCACGAAGCAGAACTTCCTTTTCTTTTAAGGACTTGCTAATCTCGGCTAACATTCTCTTTTGAGAAGTAATATCTCTCAGAATTAGGGATGCGCCATTGATAATTCCACCCGGTCCCCTCAATGCAGATCCCGATAACTGTAAAAAAACTTCGGATTCATCCTTCTCTTTAATAGAAAGTTCAAAATCTCGAATCGAAGCCCCACGTGACAATAGAGACCGTAACCGTCTTTCAAACCGACTACGGTGTAAGGGAAATAAATCTTCAAAGCGAGTGCCTTTCACCTTTGCTAAGCTGATTCCCAATGTACTTTCAGCTGCTTTATTACAATCGGTTATTTTTCCCTCTTTGTCCAAACCAAAAATCGCATCACGGGAAAATTCAACGATTGCGGCAACCCGCGTATTGGCTTCTTCAGAACGCATGCGATTAGTAACATCGCGTACGGTTCCAAATAAACTCGATATTCTTCCATCAGATTCCTCTGCGGGTACTATGTTTTCTTCTAACCAAACATATTCCTTCTTTTTAGGATGCAGAAATCGGTATTGAAAACTGACAGGTCTTTTGTGATCTCTCAATTCCACAGAGATTTCTTTGAGTCTGGGTAAATCTTCCGGATGAAACCATGGCTCTATTTTATCGAGAAATTGCATGTAATGCTCAACTGAAAACCCGACTATTTTCTCGACTTGTGGGCTTACATATACAATTTTTCTTTCGCCAAGTGGGCCAATGGATATTCGGTAAATGACTTCATTAACGTGGTTTGAAATAAGGGCAAGGTTTTCTTTGGAATCAGCTAAGGCTTGCTCTGCAACACGAATCTGGGTAAGGTCCCGTGAAATTACAGAATAGCAGGAGGCAAGGCCATTTTGATTAGGCACGACAGACAAATTCAACTGTAATTCAACCTCTGCGAGGTCCTTTCTTGTGCCAATGAAATTGACCGTTATTGAACTTTGGCCGGTTGCCAACTGCCTGAATAAATTAAGCAATTCACCTTCTTTACCCTGGGCAGCCAACAATAGAACGTGTTTATGCAATGCTTCTTCGGCAGAATAACCAAATATTTGACTTGCCCCCAGATTCCATTTAATGATGTACCCATCTAAATCCACCAAAAAAATACCATCTGTACTATGCTGAAAAAAAGATTCCAGCCTGATTTCATTTTCTTCTCCTTTTTTGATGTCGGTTTCATCTCTTAAAATAACCTGAAAGTGGTTTTGCCCTGAAGAAACAAAAGACATGACCGAAACCTCGGCAGGAAAAATGGATTTATCCTGTCTCATCCAGTCGCAATTAATAGATACAAAACCCTCGCGCTTGGCTTCGTTCAGCAATTCTATAAATTCCTTTTCACCTGAAACAAAAAACTGCCCGAGCATTTTCCCAATGGGCTTGCTCTCTTCCACACCCAAAATAACGGTTGCAGCAGAATTGATTTCAAGAATTTTTCCTTTTTGATTCAGGAGGATATCGCCATCAAAAGAATGCTCGAAAAGGTTTCTGTATTTTTCTTCGGATCGCGCCAATTCTTCTCGTGCTTCGTAGATAGAAGAAATATCGAATGCAGTGAGTAGAATTGATTTTTTGCTTTGGTACTGGATTGGCGTTTGCTGAAAAGAAAGCCTGATTTCCTTTCCATTCTTGCATCTAAAACTATCTTCCCAAGCAGCGGTTTCTGATTTTTCCTTTTTTTGAGAACCTTCATTCCCTTGATCCGCATCCAAAGGATTAGAATCAAATGCTGCAAATTCTTGCATGGAAAAACCCGTAACCTGCTCAGCAGCCGGATTGGCAAAAACGATTTTCCCGTCTTGAACAATAAAGGCCAAAGCGGTCATGTTTTCTGAAATTGCCCTAAATTTTTCCTGGTCCTTGCGTAAGGGTTTTTCAGCAGAATTAGCACCAGCATTTAGCCCTGAAATAATTCGCAATGTACTTGCTAAACGTACTGCCAATTGATTTTCAGGAATGAGAATTGTCCAAATCTCACTGGAAAGGCCGCCTAAAGAAATTTTTGATTTCGAAGGCAAAACTAAAATTAACGGTGTGATTCCACCTTGAACTGCCGGAAAAAGACTAATTACTTTTGCTAAAGCAACTTCTGCATTTTTATGGGGAGTAATAATGACCGCAAAGGGAACTTCTTCAATTTTATGTTCTGAGGAAAAATCAGCGAGCGAATGGTTTCTAACCTTTGCATTTCCTAAAAGTGAAAGGTCAACCAACAATGGAGTGGCAGTTTCATTTTCATGAAATACATATAAAGGCCCTACAGTTGTTTTTTCCCCTGCGTGCATTGCGACTTGTTGATTGAGCTGATAAAAATATCCTTTTCGCTTTGTAATTACAACCTCCTTTTAAGTAGGTCACTCAAAAATATCGATGGCCTCTGTTTTACGCTTTTTGTATTTATTGGCAGAAACGATTCCGACAATCAAAAAGGCGAGCATTCCTGAAATTCCATAACCCATAAAACGATACAAAAGGGTAGATTTTAGGGTTAAATCCCTGGCGGTTTTTATCATTTCATCGAAGCGATCGGCCATTTTATCCAAATCGGCCTCAGACAATTGGGCACCGTATTTTTCAATCGTTTCGTCTTTAATTTGTTGGTAAAGGGCCGGAAGAAAAACCGGATCAATCATTCCAAAAAGGATATAGTCAAATACTCCCGTTATTAACACAAATACCACAATCATAATGCCCAAATGGGCCAGATTTCGCCAAACAGGATTAAAATCAGCATGAGTAGGATTTAAATCCTTGCATAGTGCAATTCCTAAAAAAATAAAAAGCACCAAAATCCCCACCCAATGAATGGAGGAAAGGATTTGGGAACTTAACATTCCTGAATAGTACAAGGCATATTGAACAAGAACCGAAGCAAAAGCTAAAATTCCTGCTCTAACCATTAAAGGCTGAAATGCAAACCACGAAGGTTTGGGCTCAAAATTGTGGTTTGTCAAGCGGATGGGGCAAAATGCTTGGAAAAGTTACGCATTAATTGAAGAATCGCATATTCAATAGGCGTAATATCAGGGTTTTCCCGCAGAGAATTGAGGCTGTTTTTTCCAAAAAACAACATTATGGGTACAAATACATCGTGGAGTTCATGGTTTGGCTCGGGGCGTAGCTTGGCCAATTGGGCGGGTGAAGCCGTAACATTTTCAATGTTTTCGACCATCACCTCATAAATCAAGAATTCCTCCTGAAAATCCTCTTCATCGACCAACAAAAAATCAAATAGAAAGTCTTCGATTTCCGGTTCCGTTTCTAGAAAGACACAATCTTTCAGGTACACCCAAATGTTGAGCATTTCTGTACCTCTATCTATGTTTCTATCTTCATAAGCCAACCATTCCGGTGTTTCAGGAATGCCCTCATCATTTTGATTTTTTTCAATCTCAACCAATATGGCGAGGTCCATCCAATACTCTCGTAGTGGATCGAGCAGGTCATTTGAATCACAGCGCGCATCGAGTTTTGAAATCAATTCGTCTCCATCTGTTTCTTTCTCAAAAAGAGATTGAATGGAAAGGGCTTGCAATACATTTTGATTGCCTATTTTCTCTAAATAAGCTTGGGTGAAAATTTCAGCGAGTTGTGCGACAGATAAAGTTTGACTCATATTGACCAATCTTGATGGGTAAAGGTTGTAATGAAATTTGGATCTGAGAAATTTTGAAGGTGACTTTCCCAAATTTTTATGGCTACATCGCCAAAAATCATGCGAAAAGGAGGTTTTTCTAGTTTGGAAGCTTGAATTAAAACGGAGGCAATTTGTTGAGGGTCTCCCGGTTGTTTGCCGCTTCTCTCATCGAAAAAGCTTTTTATTTGTACATTTTTTTCAAGATACGGGCTGTTGTTTTCTGCATTTTTCATTGCCGAACTTC
>JAYSVQ010000304.1:0-1726 GCA_043718485.1 Bacteroidota bacterium | reverse complement strand
GAGTAAGGCCTACAAAAACCCGGAATCGAAATGGATTTTTGTGCTCGTGCCCATTCAATTACTTTGGGCAAACATGCATGAGAGTTATGGTATCGGGGTGGTGATGATTTTTATTTTCGTTTTCGGAACCTTTTTTGAAAATATTTTTTTAGGGGCAAAAAAAATTAAAAAAAATCTTCGCTTTTCACTCATTGCCTTAATCTTAGTGGGATTGGCATGTGCCCTTAATCCGAGAGGGTTTCATCTCATCTCCCATACAGTTGAGGTTTTTTCTCAACTCAATAAAAATAAATTTACAGACGAAATGATTTCAGCCACCGAGGGTGACTACTGGACATTTTACTCTGTCTTAAACCTAATCTTATTTGTAGCCTCACTTTTCTTTGCATGGAAAAATGATATTCAGTTTTTAATTAAAGGAAAGAAAAACGAAAGCTCAGACGGCCTGTTTTATTATTTGATTTTTTTCGCATTTTTTTACCTTAGTTTATCTGCATACCGAAACATCCCTTTTTTCTTAATGGTGGCTTTCAAACCGCTTTTTATGGGCTTAAAATCTGTTTATAATCAGGAAACAATGAAAACCCGCTTGCTTTCCGTAACCTGCTTTTTACTTCTTTATTTATCCATTGTCAGTAACCAATTCTATAACCTTACAGGGCTGAATTCGAGATACGGTTTGGAAATTGATGTCATGCGAAATCCTATTGGCGCGGTCAACTTTTTAAAGCAAAACAATATTAATGGAAAAGCATTTTCCGACTATTTTTCCTCTTCTTATTTGCTCTATGGCCTTTCGCCAGATTTTAAAACCTTTGTCGATTTAAGGGACCTCGATATTTTTCCCGCTGATTTTATAAAAAATAATTTTTTGGTGTACCAACAACCCAACCAATCTTTGCGAAATGGCGGAACCCTTTGGGATTGGCTGGTAGAAATGGATAAATATGACTACCTCGTTATTTTAAATGGCCCCTTGATGAAAAACCTGCATAGACACATTCTGAATAACGACCCTCGCTATGTTTTGGTTTTTGCCGATCCGGTTTGCTCTATTTATTTGGGTAGAGAGGGAGCGCATAAAGACCTAGCGATTGCCCTTTCAAAGGACCAAGCACCCTCTACCTTATTTAAAAAATTAGACGATCGAGTGGCGCCCCCTATTTCTCGGTTTATTTCAAAGGCAATTTTTCCTTTTTACAAACCGATGACATTGGGAGATGCAGAAAAATCAGAAGCATTTCTGAAAAATTATTTACGCTACATTGGTCAAAGCGCGGAAAAGCAAAGTCATTGAATTTCCCAAATCAAGGAATTAACTTGCGACCATGAAAAACGAAACCGTAGTCGTTTTGGGTGCAGGGCTATCGGGGTCATTAATGGCCTTGTATCTCGCAAAAAGAGGATTCAAAGTTGAGGTTTATGAACGCCGCCCCGACATGCGAAAAATCGAAATGAGTGCGGGAAAATCTATAAACCTTGCCCTGTCTGTGAGAGGCTTATATGCCTTGAAAGAGGTAGGAATGGAAAAGGAAATTCTAGACCTCTGCATTTCAATGCCGGGTAGAATGGTGCATTCACTCACAGGCGATACCCATTTTCAGTCTTATAGTAAAGACAATTCCAAGGCGATCAATTCTGTGTCGCGTGGTGATTTGAATATGAGATTAATGGATCGTGCGGAGGAGGCTGGTGCTAGTATTCATTTTAATCAAAAGTCTATAGC
>JAYSVQ010000303.1:0-1728 GCA_043718485.1 Bacteroidota bacterium | reverse complement strand
ACAATACAACAACTACACCGATTCTAGATTTTGAAACTTCATGCCATTTAATAACAGAAGTTTTACTAAACCAGTTTAAATAATGATAAGTATAGGCGAATCCGATAAAGCGGGCAATCATAATACTCCTTGGGTCACTAAACAGATTTATATCCTTGAGTTCCGTCCAACTTATTCCTTTTACATCCACCAACATAAATTGAGATAGGGACTGAAAGGTTTCTTCATAATTCAACCGTGCCCATTCCTTCACTTCATAACTTATGGTCGGTAAAAGAAAAAGACAAGCGATTGCGCATCCGATAAAGACAACTAATGAAATATATCCGCTGGTGCTTTTTGATTTTAATGAACCCAATAAAATAAAAGCACCGGTAAACACATACACGTGAATTAAGGTTGGCAGATAAATGGCAAAAACCTTGAGCAAAGGATTTCCAAAAAAATTGTCGAAATACTTTTTGATAATGGTTGGGTTACCGGAGACAAAGGGACGATGGGTTGCTTGAAAGAACAAAATGGTGGCCATTAACACGACTGCAATTCCAAAAATGCGGGCTGTTTTTCCTTTGCTCAGAACTAGAACGAGCGCAATACCAAAACCGAGAAAAGTAAAAGCATGGCTCCAATCATCCAAAAAATTTCCCAAGCCTTCCAATCCTACTGAAACAAAAACATTTTTTATTACGTCAATCTGGCCATATAAAAAAGAAAGGGTAATGAAACCACTCAACACGCCGAGGGGAATCCAATCTCTTTTTCCCGGACTAAAATAATTACGGTCATGAAGCCAAGAAATCTCTGTGAGATAATGAAGAGGCCCCAAAACGGCATAAGAAATCAAAAAAACCTCGAAGGGCAAATAAAAGGCAAAGGCCATAGCCAAGGCCATGAGGCCAATGTTGAGATAATTTATTTGATCAAGAGAAAGGATAAATCCCTTTGCCGGGGCAACACTCATTATTTATTTTTGATGCTTATTGAGGCCTAAATTAAGGAATTCAACTAATTTTCTCACTTTATAAGATTCTTTCAGAATATTGCGGTCTGATTTACGTACCGAAGCGTAAAGCAGAAAATGAAAATGAATTGGCTCGCCCGACATCCAGAATTATGGAAAGACCTTTTTATTAGGCGTAAAAAGCTATTGAAAAGAATTGGAATCGGTTTCGGCCTCTTTTTTCTGATTCTCCTTATCATGATTTGGTCAGACATACCCCCTATGGAGGAGATTGAGAACCCAAGGTTAGACCGCTCAACACAAATCTATAGTTCAGATGGAAAACTAATTGGTACTTTTTATGATGACCAAAATCGAATTTACGTTCCGCTTTTTAAAATTTCTAAGCACGTAACCGATGCCTTAATCGCTACTGAAGACATTCGATTTTATGCCCACAACGGAATTGACCCACGGTCCTACCCTGCAATTGTTAAAGACCTTTTAACAAGCGCCGAGGTTCGGGGTGGTTCAACCATTACCATGCAGCTGGCACGAAATTTATACAAACGCGTTGGTAAAGAGCGAAGTATTTTTCGCAAATTAAAGGAAATGGTAGTTTCCATTTTGTTGGAAAGAAAATTTACCAAAGAAGAAATTCTCGAAGCGTATTTGAACACCGCAAGTTTTTATGGCGATACATACGGAATCGAAAATGCATCGCAAACTCTATTCGGAAAAACAGCCGAAAATTTGAACTTGGGGGAATCTGCTACTCTTGTCGGAAT
>JAYSVQ010000302.1:0-4932 GCA_043718485.1 Bacteroidota bacterium | reverse complement strand
TACGGCTGCAAAACCAAAAATTGGCGCCTACCCTTTCACAACGTTGGTACCCAATTTGGGCATCGTAAAATACAAAGATACTGGCTCTTTTGCCGTTGCCGATATTCCGGGAATCATTGAAGGGGCACACGAAGGGCGAGGCTTGGGCATTACCTTTTTAAGACATATCGAGCGCAATTCCTTGCTTTTGTTTTTAGTTCCGGTCGATAGCGAAGACCCTATGAAGGAATTTAAAACTTTATTGAAAGAGTTAAAGGCCTACAATCCGGAATTGTTGGAAAAAGATAAAATTGTGGCGCTCACCAAATGCGATTTGATGGAAGAAAAGGAAATTCAGAAAATTGCTAAAAAATTCAAGAATGAAAACCCGGTTATGATTTCATCCGCTACCGGATTTGGCCTCGATCAACTGAAGGATGTGTTGTGGATGGGTTTAAATAAGAAGTAATACACTTCTTGGATTTGCCTAATCAAAAGGAATAAATACCAGGTTTGCACCCTTATCCAGTAACAACAAAATGCAGGCTTTTTCTTGGGGGTCGCTATAGGCATTCATAAAATCTGCCACCTTCTCCTCTGAGATGATTCCCTTAGTTACAAACTCTTCCAACACAGAGGCGTTGTAGTTCCAATTCAAGTCAGAAAATTCTTTTCGTGCAAAGGGCTTTCCAATTCCACATTCCAAATCATAGGCAACATAAGTGGGAAAAGAAGAAATTCCTTCTGAAATAACCATAAGAGAAAACTCTTTCATATTCTGGCTGATTTCTTTAAAATCCTCTCTTAAACTTGCAAGTAACTCTTCAGATTGTGAATTGGCCTTCATGGTTGGTGGATGTCATTTTAAAATGAAAATGCAATGTTTCAGTTTTAACAAAAAAGCCGGCCTTGATAGCCGGCTTTTTTGAAAAAATAATGTATTAAAAATAACCGGCCAAACTCAGGCCTGTACTCACACGGTTGATTCCCACAACATAGGCCGCCAAGCGCATCGAGCAATTATATTTTCGATAGGTAAGATAAACGTTTTCGAATGCCTCTTTCATAATGGCATCTGCTTTTCCATTTACTTCTTCTTCACTCCAATAAGCTCCGCGACGATTTTGCACCCACTCAAAGTAGGAAACCGTAACCCCGCCCGCATTCGCCAAAATATCGGGAACGATTTGAATTCCTTTTGCATCTAAAATTGGGTCAGCCGAGGCTGCAACCGGACCATTTGCCCCTTCAACAATTAACTTTGCCTTTATATTGCCAGCATTTTCAATGGTAATTTGATTTTCCATTGCACATGGAGCGAGAATGTCAACATTCAATTCCAACAAGGCGCTATTGGAGATAGGCTCACCGCCTTTCCATCCTTCAAGCGATTTGTTTTTTTCTACATATTCAAATGCGGCATTAATATCGAGACCGGTTGGGTTGTGATACCCGCCACTTACATCAGAAATCGCAACGATTTTTATTCCCTTCTCTGCTAACAATTTGCCTGCCCATGAACCCACGTTTCCAAAACCCTGAATGGCACAAGTGCAGGTTTTAGGGTCAATTCCCATTTTTCCAAGGGCTGCAATTGTGGTGATCATTACGCCTCGACCTGTTGCAGCGACTCTGCCTTTGGAACCGCCCAATTCGAGTGGCTTTCCGGTAACTACGCCGGGGTGCCAGCCTTTAAAACGGCTATATTCATTTACAATCCATGCCATTTCCCTTCCCCCGGTATTCATATCGGGAGCTGGCACATCTGTGTCAACTCCAAATACATCCTTCATAGATCGCGTATAGGCACGGGTCAAACGCTCTAACTCGGCCTCACTATGCTCTTTTGGATTTACAATAATTCCGCCTTTAGCACCACCATAAGGCAGTGACACAACCGCACATTTCAAGGTCATCCATCCTGCCAGAGCTTTAACCTCATCTTCATTTACGAAAGGCGCGTAGCGAATTCCGCCTTTTGAAGGGCCCATTACAGTAGAGTGAATTACCCGATACCCTTGAAAAACTCGTGTTTTGCCATCATCCATGATAACCGGAAGGTGAACCGTCACAATTTTTTCTGGAACGGATAGTATTTTTCGATACCGATCATCCAAATTCAAAATATCAGCTGCTTTGTTAAAGCGGCTAATCAATGATTCAAAAGGAGATTCCATCTCCATTTCTTTAACCACACTTGCTGTCGCCATGTTTATTTTTAGTTTCTAAGTCGGGGTTCAAAATTATTCAATCGAATGGAAGCGAAAAAATTATTTACGCTTTTCTTAACATATAATTAACTGAATCTCACTTCGATTACCCCAGGTAAAGGTAACCGCTCAATAGTGCTTAGTGTTTCGGCTTTTACCATGAAAAAAGGAGGTACAAAAAAATAAGGGGTGTACTAAAAAAGAGGCCATCGAACCGGTCTAAAAGCCCGCCATGTCCTGGAAGTAGGCTGCCTGAGTCCTTTATTTCGAAATTTCTTTTAAACATGGACTCTACTAAGTCTCCAAACTGGCTGAAAATAGAAATAATGAGGGCGACCACCCACCATTGAAAAGGCATCGGCCAAAGTTGATCTAATAGCAAACCCAATGCGAGGCAAAAAACAGCACCTGAAAACGCACCTTCCCAAGTTTTCTTGGGACTAATTCTTTTAAATAAAAGATGCCTTCCAAAAAATTTTCCTCCAAAATAAGCCATCGTGTCAAGCATCCAATTCAAGAATAGAATGCCAAGGGCAAAACGAGGATTATACTCCTCATTTTCAAAGAAAAAATAGGTTGAGCCTAAAAAGAGTAACGCTAAAGGAAGATGGGTATAAAGAAAACCAAATAGAGAAAAAGCAATTGAAACTAAAGGTTGCCTTTCGGTTTTCGAAAACAATAAGGCTATTGGATAAAAAATCAACGAAAATAGAATCGGTAATAAAAAAACAACCATGAGAAGTTTAGATGTGGAACTATCATTAGGTTCTTTGGTTTCTAAAAAAAATAAGCCTAGCCAGAGAAGAATACTTGCAAAAATGACAGCATACTGACCATTGCTTTTTTTCGTAAGAGAAATACTTGAAAACTCCCAAACACTCAATAGAGATACACCGAAACAAAAGGCCAATAGCCCCCATGAGAAAAACCAAATTGCGATTACACTTGCTCCCCCAGCAAGCAAACCTGTAAGAATTCGCTGACCTAAATTACTCATCCTCTTTTTTTCTAATAGCCAAAATAAGACCTATCGTTCCAATTAATGAAAGTAAAGCCAGCCAAACAGGAACGTTAACGTTTGCCTCGCTCAATTCAGCTACTTTCTTTTCGCCCGAAAACAGGGCCCACCATACCAAAATCAGTTGCAAAAAATTGTGAATGAAATGGGCTGCAATTGCGAGCCAAAGATTTTTGCCTCGAATCGCAAGGTAGCCTAACAATCCCCCAAGGGCCAGGCGGCTAAAAAATCCTAACACCTGGAAATGGAGGGCCGAAAACAAAAAAGCAGAAACCCAAATTGCTAAGTGGGTTCCCATCATTCTATTTAGTGTTTTCAATAAAAAGCCTCTAAAAAATAACTCTTCAGAAAATGCAGGGATTACACTAATTACAAAAAAATTAAGGAAAATGGCTTTAACAGAAAGGTCTCCAATTAATAATTTCAGCGTGTTTTCGTTCTTTGCATCCCAATCGACCCATTTCTTAATCCCTTCCCCAAATAAGGCTAATTGATCTGGGTTTAAATAAATCAAGGTTACAAAAGGCAATGCGATTAAGATTGCTCCTGAAGAAAGAATCAGGTTTTTTCCATGAAAATCACCAAAGCCCAGTGCTGCCGAAATCGGTTTCCCTTCAAAATTTGCCCACAGCAAACTTGAAAAAGCGAAGGTGATTAGAATGGTGATACCTTGGGTAAGCCTTAGAAAATTGAGACTATAAGAATCTGTGGCATGTCCAGAAAAAATTTCTCCCGCATTGCCTAATCCTGAAAAGCCCGCCAATGCAACCACTAAAAAATTCGAAAAAAGAAAACAGCCGACAAGCAGGCCAAAACCTGAGAAAAGGGATTGTAATGGGGTGCGACCTAAGTTGTTGATGGACTTATTTTCCAAAGGATTGCGTAAATTTACAGGCTTTACCTTAAAGGAAAGCAAGTTGCGCTCAAGTAAATGGCCAAAATCGGAAATATTGAATTAGGGGAATTCCCCTTATTACTGGCACCTATGGAGGATGTGAGCGACCCTCCTTTCCGGTACGTCTGCAAAAAAAATGGCGCAGATTTGATGTACACTGAGTTTATTAGCTCAGAAGGTTTGATTCGGGATGCAGCTAAAAGCCGAAAAAAACTGGATTTTTTAGAAATGGAAAGGCCCGTAGGCATTCAGATTTTCGGAAGCAATATTCCGGCAATGACCGAAGCCACTCGAATTGCCACTTCTGTTTCTCCTGATTTAATTGATATCAATTATGGTTGTCCGGTAAAAGCCGTTGCCTGCAAAGGTGCCGGCGCTGGAATTTTGACCAACATTCCCAAAATGGTTGAAATGACAGACGCTGTGGTAAAAAGCACGCATTTACCTGTAACCGTAAAAACCAGATTGGGGTGGGATGACAACACCAAAAATATTGAGGAAGTTGCTGAAAAGCTGCAAGATGTTGGTATTCAAGCCTTAACAATTCATGGACGAACCCGCGCCCAAATGTATAAGGGAAGTGCGAATTGGGAGTTAATAGCCCGTGTAAAAGAAAATCCAAGGCTTAAAATTCCGATTTTTGGAAATGGCGATATAGATTCCCCTGAAAAAGCCCTGGAATACAGACAAATTTATGGCGTAGATGGCATCATGATTGGCCGTGCAGCCATTGGTTATCCTTGGATTTTCAATGAAATTAAGCACTTTTTTAAAACCGGAACTCATTTACCCCCTCCCAGTATTCGTGAAAGGGTTGACGTTTGTAAAAC
>JAYSVQ010000301.1:0-1732 GCA_043718485.1 Bacteroidota bacterium | reverse complement strand
AAATTTATTCAGGCCCTCAGTTTACTAAAATCAGGCGATCCCATGCAGAATGAAACTCAAGTGGGGCCGCTTGCAAGAATAGACCTTGCCAACAATTTGCAAAATCAAGTGCAATTGTCGATTCAGCAAGGCGCTCATCTTTTGTTTGGTGGCAAACAAAACGGATGCTATCATGAGCCCACTGTTCTTGGAAATGTAAAACCGGGAATGCCTGCTTTCGATGAGGAAACTTTCGGACCATTAGCACCTATGATAAAAGTAAAAACTGAAGAAGAGGCTTTTCAACTCGCAGGGCAATCAAAGTTTGGACTAGGACTCACTGTGTTTACTTCAAATATTGAAAAGGCACTTTCTTTTTCGAATAGGGTTTCTGATGGGGCCTACTTTATTAACGAACTCGTTAAATCAGATCCTCGCCTCCCATTTGGAGGAACCAAACAATCTGGTTATGGTCGTGAATTGGCAAAAGATGGAATGATGGAGTTTGTCAATCGAAAAACAATTTATGTGAAGAAATGAGGCGAATTATAATCCATAGCCGACATGAAGCCCCAAACTAAGGTGCATGTCTTCAGGGTCATAGGCAAATTCAAATGCAGGGCCAATATGAAAATCCTTTATCTCAAATTCATATGAAGATTCAAGGTGTAGGGCAAACCGGGGTATTGGGCTACTGTCCTCAATGGTTAGGCCGGGAGATGCGTTTGAGAGTGTTCATTAAATTGTGTCAAATTTGTAAAAATGAAAATTTCACTCAACCGACAATTTTATTTTGACCACTGATTAAGGGCTTCAAAAAATTGATTTTGCTGGTCAACAAATACATTATGGGAACAATCGTCAAGGTATTTCACATTGTTTTCACCAATAATCTGCTCTAATTCATTTATCTGCTTTGCTGAATATAGTCCATCCTCTTTTCCATAAATGCCATAGATGTTAATTTTTAATTCTTTAAGTTTCTTTAAATGGGTTACTAAATCGAGGGTAGTATAATTCTCGTTTTTCCAAAAGCCTTGTGGGCCAGGATAGGTCATTTGAGAAGCATATTTTGTCAATAAAGTATCTGTTTTGTACGTACCGTAAATCTTTTTGGCTTCTTCTGAGGGATTTTTGGGGCGATAGAAACCATTTTGCATGGCATGTGAAAAACAATAAGAACTATATTGAAGCGTACTCGAGTCCATTTTCTCCAGAATGGAAATGTAGTTTAGGTTAAGACTATCATTTTTGGCTGAATAAATTTCTTTTGAACGAACAATAATGGTTTTAAATGTCGCCTGCAAGGAAATAGGGGCACCCACTAAAACAATGGAATTAATTTTTTCCGGGTATTTTTCCGCAAAAAGAGTAGCAATTACGCCACCAAAGCTATGGCCAATCAAACCAGATTTTTCAAGACTGAATTTCTGGTAAATAGAGTGGATGTCATCAAACGTTTCAGCAAAACTAAACTTTGCGTTTTTATCCTTACTTCTCCCTTCTCCTCGGCGGTCATACACAATAACAAAAAAACCTTCGTCGGCGAGCAGTTGTGCCGTCGTCGCTTCAAAGTTTGCGCAGTTATAACCCGGGCCGCCATGTAGGAAAAGCAGAGGTGGGTCTAATTCATTTCCAAAAGATTTTATGTAAAGGGTTTGCCCGACCAGGTTGATTGCGATGAGACAAAGCCCCATTATTGAGAATGCGATTTTCATTTTTTATTCTATTACTTCGTTTTTTTCTTTATTAA
>JAYSVQ010000031.1:0-2789 GCA_043718485.1 Bacteroidota bacterium | reverse complement strand
TAAAGAAAAATAGGCGCGCCGATAAATCGCTCTTTAGCAAATTGAATGGCTCTATCTAAAACAGGAAAAAAATCAGAAATGCGGTGAATATAACCCCGCTTGCCTGTAGATAAGCCATGACCTTGGTAATCTGAAGCCACGAGTGCAATGCCCTTTTTGCCAAACCATTCCGCAAAATCGCCATATCGGCCTATATGTTCTCCAAACCCGTGTGACAAAACAATGACTGACTTAATTTCACCTTCAGGCTTCCAGATGCGAACAAATATTTCACTCCCATCAGGGGCGATCCAGTTAATGTGCTCATTTTTCATGTGTCATGAAATTACTGAATTTATGTCAAATCAGCGAAATTTTGGCAAAATATTATTCGTGCATACCAAATCTTCCTAACTTCATTGCTTGATGGCAACGAAAAAAAAATGGCTTGTAATTTTTGGCTGGGGCCTTGTTCTGCCCCTCCTTTTTGGCTTGTATATAGCCACCGTTCTTGTGTATGGAACCCTCAATGATTTTCAGCCACCGCTACACAATACAATTCAGGGCGACGGACCCAAAGCAAAAACTGAAAATCTTCCCGATACGCTCGACTTTTTGACCTGGAATCTTGGTTATGCAGGTTTGGGAAAAGAAATGGATTTTTTTTATGACGGAGGAAAAAAAGTACGTCCTGAAAAAGCCTTGCACGAAAAATACATGAAGGGAATTTCAGATTTTTTGCGCGCACAAAACGATTGTGACTTTTTCTTACTTCAAGAGGTTGACAGCGCTTCCAGGCGAAGTTATTTCACAAATGAATATCACAGATTACTTCAGGACCTAAAAACAAAAAAAGGGTTTTTTGCGCTCAATTATGCTGCGCCGTTTGTGCCAATGCCCATTACCGAACCCATGGGAAAAGCGTGCGGTGGCCTTGCCACATTTTCAGCCTGGGCCTGTGACACGGCATCCCGTTTCGATTATCCA
Source organism: Bacteroidota bacterium (assembly GCA_043718485.1). Lineage (GTDB taxonomy): Bacteria > Bacteroidota > Bacteroidia > J057 > JADKCL01 > JAYSVQ01. Next base: position 1,823 of record JAYSVQ010000031.1, on the reverse strand, counting down.
GGAGATTTCCCCTGGCCCAAAAGGGTATTCATTTTGGATAGATGCATGATGGTCAATCGTTTTTCATTACGTAACAACAAAGAACTTGTCGTTCTAAATACCCATAACTCTGCCTATGATGACGACGGAAAAATGAAAAAAGGAGAAATGAAATTTATCAAGGCTTTTTTGGAGGAAGAGTATGCTAAGGAAAATTTTGTAATCGCAGGAGGCGATTGGAATCAAAGTCCACCCGAATTTTCCTTTGTCGGTAAAAAAGAAGCCATGCAAGTACCTCCGGATTTCACGCCTGAGAATTGGAAATGGGTTTTCGACGCTACACAACCCACCAATAGAATATTAAATGCACCCTATAATCCGGACACATCAAGCACGAGCCTGATCGATTTCTTTTTAGTTTCACCCAATGTAGAAATTATTGCGGTGAAAACATTTGGTTTAGGTTTTTCAGATTCTGACCACAATCCGGTTCGTACCACTTTGCGCCTTATGATTCCAGATTCCACTATAACTTTTCATGAATAAGACCTACATACTTGCACTGGATCAAGGCACCACAAGTTCGCGTTCTATTCTTTTTGATCAAGAGGGAAAAGTAGTGGCGATTTCTCAAAAAGAATTCAACCCATTTTATCCGCAACCCGCTTGGGTTGAACATGATGTTGAAGAAATTTGGCAAAGCCAACTATTTACTGCCCAAGAGACAATCGAAAAAGCAGGAATCAAAGTATCTGAAATTGCGGGAATCGGAATTACGAATCAAAGAGAAACAACGGTGATTTGGGATGCAAAATCAGGGAAACCTATTGCCAAAGCGATTGTTTGGCAGGATCGTAGAACTGCACCCCTTTGTGAGGATTTAAAAAAATCAGGGAAGGAAAAATTATTTCGCGAAAAAACAGGATTGGTTTTGGACGCTTATTTTTCAGGGACCAAAATAAAATGGTTATTGGATAACATTCCGGGTGCAAGGCAAAAAGCAGAGAAGGGTGAACTAAAATTTGGGACAATTGACACTTGGTTAATTTGGAATCTTACCGGTGGAAAATCACACTTCACCGATTATTCCAATGCCTCCCGAACCTTGCTCTTCAATATTCACACAGGGAAATGGGATGCAGAACTTTGTGAATTACTTGAAATACCGCAACAACTCTTACCGGAAGTAAAGGAAAATTCAGATTATTTCGGGCAAGCCCAAATATTAGGAAATATTCCAATACTTGGGTGCGCAGGCGACCAACAAGCTGCCCTTTTTGGGCAAGCCTGCTTCAAATCGGGAATGGCTAAAAACACATATGGAACCGGGTGTTTTATGTTAATGAATACAGGGGAGAAATCCATTCCCTCGAATGCAGGTTTACTGAGCACCATAGGTTGGAAATTAAAGGGAAAAACGACTTATGCACTCGAAGGCTCAGTATTCATTGCCGGCGCTGCCATTCAATGGCTAAGAGATGGACTCGGGCTTATTCAACATTCTGGTGATTCTGAAGAATTAGCTAAAAGTGTTCCCGATACGGGCGATGTATATTTTGTTCCGGCCTTCGCCGGACTCGGTGCACCATGGTGGGATATGTATGCACGAGGTACGATTACAGGACTAACAAGGGGCACGACAAAAGCCCATTTAGTACGCGCTACGTTGGAAAGTATCGCCTTTCAAACACGAGATGTGTTGGAGGCTATGCAAAAAGATTCAGGAATTCACCTTGCAGAATTAAGGGTAGATGGTGGGGCAGTGCAAAATAAATTTCTCATTCAATTTCAGGCAGATGTATTAGGAGTGGATGTAGTTGTTCCTAAACAATATGAAACAACCG
>JAYSVQ010000004.1:0-8703 GCA_043718485.1 Bacteroidota bacterium | reverse complement strand
ATGAATTATTATTCACTCTTCCGCTGCGTTTATTTGATTCCATTAAGGAGCAAAAATTATTTACAATCATTGGGCACATTGTGCCAGCTGATCAAGGCCTTAATATTGTGACCACAGGTGGCTCCCTAGTTGAAATTCCATTTGGCGGATTTAATCATTTTTAAGTAAATGAATATTGTTTCTTATAATGTAAATGGAATACGGGCAGCCGTAAACAAAGGGCTAGGGCAATGGATTTCTCAAACCGCCCCAGACATTATTTGCTTTCAAGAGATTAAAGCTAATACAGAGGATATCCCCAAAGAATTGAATGAGAATGAAACGTATCATCGGTATTGGCATCCTGCTGCTAAGAAGGGATATAGCGGTGTAGGTATAATGACAAAAATCAAGCCCAATCATGTTGAATATGGATGTGGGATAGAGCGATATGATCGTGAAGGGCGAGTCTTGCGTGCTGACTTTAATGATTTTTCAATTATTTCCCTTTATTGTCCCTCGGGTACAACCGGTGGCGAGCGACAAGAATTTAAAGAACAATTCATGGCAGATTTTCGCCCTTATGTAAATGACCTTCTGAAAAAATTTCCCAGGCTCATTATTTCCGGCGATTACAATATTTGTCACAAGGCGATCGATATTCATAACCCGGTTTCGAATAAGAATTCCTCTGGTTTTTTGCCCCATGAGCGTGAGTGGTTAAGCGACTTTATGGGTGAGAGTTTGATTGATTCTTTCCGAAATCTCTATCCCGAGCCCCACAATTATACATGGTGGTCATTTCGTGCCGGTTCCAGGGCAAAGAATTTGGGATGGAGAATTGATTATCATTTAGTTTCGGCCCCATTAATTGTAAAAGTAAAGGAACATAAGATTCATGCCGACGTAATGCACTCAGATCATTGCCCAATTGAACTCCAATTGAGCATATAAAATTTAGCAGCCTTTTTTTCGTTGCGATTCGGGTCTTATCTTTAATGTTGGAGATATTTTATGCAGAACGATTATCGGGAAAAAACCCTTTTTGAGCATCTTGAAGCCTACCGGAAAAAATTCTACCTAAATAGGGTTATTCGAGGCGGTATTATACTCGGCTTAATTTTTTCCAGTTTCCTATTGTTGTTTGTTTTGGGCGAAGGCTTTTTTGGTTTTTCATCCATTGTGAGAACCATAATCTTTTTTGCTTTTAATCTTGGCTTTTTTGGAGTCTTGGCCTACATGGTCATTTGGCCCTTGTTTCAAATGTTGAAATTGGCCAATGGAATTGGTGAAATGGATGTTGCGCAAATGATTCGCAGCCATTTCCCTGAAATTGATGATAAGGTGGTTAACCTCATTCAATTAAAGCAAAACCGAAGCTCAGATACCGACCTGGTTTTCGCCGCTATTTCAAAGAAAACAGAGGAATTGGCGCCTATTCCATTTTCAAGGGCGATCAATTTAAATGTGAATTGGAAAATGGGGCGACTTTTGTTGATTCCTTCAGGCCTTTTTGTGTTGTTTTTGGCGGTTTACCCCCTCATTTTAAAGGATGGTGCCATTCGCCTTTTCCACTATAACAAAAGTTACCCAAAGCCTAAGCCCTATTTAATTGATATCTTAAACCATCCTGCGCATTTAGTTTCAGGCCAAGCTTTTACCGTTGAAACAAAAATTTCGGGCAAGGATTTGCCCGCAGACTTGTTTTTGTACCTAAAAAAGAAAAATGATCCTGCTTTTGTCAATTATCCGATGGATAGAATTTCCCCCGATGCTTTTGAGTTTGAGTTTAGCGACCTAAAAGAAGACTTTGAGTATTATGTTGGAAATGAGGAGGTCGTTACATCTGTTTTTAATACCGAGGTTTTGAAGCGCCCATCCATTCGAAATTTTAAAATAATCCTTGACTTCCCTTCCTATACCGGATTGAAGCGTGACACCTTGCCAGAAAATATTGGCGATTTTAAAGTGCTGAAAGGTTGTCAGGTTACCTGGCTACTCGAGCCCGGTTCCGAAATTGCACGGGCAACTTTTATGGGCACAGATACACTTGAGTTTGTAAAATCCGGAAGTCAGTTTTCGGTTCAGAAAAAGCCACTCTTAGACGAAACTTATTTCTTGAGTCTTACCTCCCCCCGAAATGTTTTAAATGCAGACACCGTTCGGTACCACATTGAAATTTCGCAAGATCGTTATCCTCATATTTTAGTGACAGATGCCTTGCAAAATTTTGAAGCTGATTTTGAAATGGTGCTTCCCCTTGATTTTGAAATCTCAGATGATTTTGGTTTTTCGAAACTGAGCCTCGAGTATCGGTATGTTCAAAGCAAGGTAGAAGGAAAAATTCAACCTGATTTTGCAACGTTTCCACTCAATTTCCAAGGCCGGAGTTTGTTGCAAAAAAAGTCACTTGAAGTAGATTTAGAAAATCTGGGTATGGTCGAAGGTGACCGCATTGAGTATAGAATTGTGGTGTGGGACAATGACTATGTTTCTGGTCCAAAGTCCTCTGTTTCAACCGTTTATTTTGTCAATTATAAATCTATCACCGAAAAGCATGAAGAAGTTGGCGAATCTCAAGAAAAAATGGAAGCTGAAATGGACAAGCTCACCGATCAGTTGAAAGATATAGCGAAGCGCTATGAAAAAATGCAAGAGAAAATGCTCAGTCAAAAGAGCATGAACTATGATGATAAAAAGGAATTAAAATCGCTGCTTCAAGAGCAGAAGCAAGTCTCTGAAAGCATTAAGAGCATGCAAGAGAAATTTGAAAAGAATAAGGAGACGCTGAAAAATAATGAGATGATTTCTCAGGCTACCCTGGAAAAGTATGAGAAGTTGAATGAGTTTATGAAGTCCATTGAGAATCCATTGCTTGAAAAGCTGATGAAGAATCTTCAAGAAAATATGGAAAAGCTCAGCCCCGAAGAAATTCGGAAACAGATGGAACAAATGGAGCTAAATGAAAAAGACCTCTTGAAGTCAATCGAGCGCACGATGGAGTTGTTAAAGCAATTGCAGGTTGAGCAGAAGATGGAAGAAATTTCAGCCAAGCTTGACAATCTCAAGGAGAAGCAAGACATGTTGAATGAAAAGACCGACCAAGCAAAAAACGATGAAGAGTTGAAGGCGCTTAAAGAAAAGCAAGATGCACTAAACAAGGAATTCGAAGACTTAAAGAAAGAGTTGGAGAAGTTGAAGGATATGAAGGCTGATACCCAAACCCCTTCCAAAGAACAAATGGAAGAACTCGAGAAGCAAGCCGAAGAGGCTAAAGAGGAAATGAAAGACGCCGCTGAGCAGATGGATGATGGCAAGAAATCAAATGCCTCTAAATCCCAGAAGGGTGCAAGTAAGAAGATGCAAGAGATGAAAGATCAAATGCAGGAAATGCAGGCTGCAGCCGGCGCTGAAATGGAAATGGAAAATCTGGAAAACCTCAGAGATATTCTTGAAAATCTCTTAACCCTGTCGTTTGATCAAGAGGATTTGCGTGACGAGACCAAAGACCTAAGATTCGGCGACCCACAAGTACTCGAAAGAGCGCGGGGGCAGAAGAATCTTAGAGACGACATGAGCATGGTCAGAGACAGCCTTTTTGAGTTGGCTAAGAAGGCCTTTCAAATCGAGAAAGTAATCACCGACGAGTCAAACAAAATTGTGGAATCAATGGCTGCGGCCCAAAGCAATTTAGATTTGAAAAACACGGGCGAGTCTGCCAAGCAGCAGCATCTAGCTATGACCAGCATTAACAATCTGGCAAATATGTTGGCCGATGTTATGGATCAAATGCAGCAAAACATTAAAAATTCGGGAAAGCCGAGCGCCTCTTGCAAGAAACCGGGCGAGGGCATGCCCAATATGAAGAAAATGGGAGAGCAACAAAAAGAGTTAAATGGGAAAATGAAAGATATGTTTGAGAAGATGAATGGTGAGGGTAAAGGCATGGATCCCAAGAAGTTAGCTGAGATGGCGGCCCAGCAAGAAATGTTGAGAAAGCAATTGAAAGAGGGCCACGAAAAGATCCAGAAAGAAGGCGGCAAGTCGCTTGGCGACCTTTCAAAAATTATGGAAGAGATGGAGGAAACCGAAGATGAATTAAAAAACAATCAGCTTACTTCTGAGCTTTTGGCACGCCAGCAAAGAATCTTGAACCGCTTGCTGGATGCAACCAAATCAGTCCGCGAAAAGGAAGAATACGATGAAAAACGCGAATCAAAAACAGCGAAAGAGTTTCAGAAAAAAGCACCGGGCGAATTGAAAGCCGAGGAATTAAAAAACCGAATTCGTCAGGAAATGCTAAAGTCTAATCAAATGGAGTATTCATCAGACTTCATTCTTTTAATTGAGCAATATTTTAATCTCATTCAGAAAAACGGGGTTGCCAAGTAGAGCCAGATTCCTTGTTATTTGACAAAGCGGGTATGAGGTTTTATTTTTGCTTGGCCCGAGAATAGTGGCCATAAACGGATTCAAATTTTGGATTATCGTAAAGAAATTTCAGTAAGCAGCTCCCCGGAAAACCTCAGACTCATAGAGGAAGAAATTGAGGGGCTAAGAACGAAATTAGAATTTCGGGATGATGCATTTGGAAACGTTATGATAGCCACGACAGAAGCGGTTAATAATGGAATCTTTCATGGTAATGCATCAGACCCCAATCTTAAAGTCACCATTTTATTCGAGTCGTTGAATGCGTATCGGTTCAAGGTTACCGTTCAAGATCAGGGCCGGGGCTTTAATCCAGCAGAATTAGGTGACCCAACGGCACCCGAAAACATTGAAAAGCCAGGCGGTCGAGGAGTGTTTCTTATGCGACATCTCAGTGATGAAATTCATTTTTTTGATGAAGGCCGGGGCGTTGAAATGGTCTTCAACATTTGAAGGCGTCGCCTCTTATTGAATTTTTTTCAGAAGACACCGAATTTCGACCACGAGACGAGGCCGAAATTGCAAAGTGGCTCATCAACATTGCTGGCCGAAACGGAAAGGAAATCGAAAACCTCTCCCTTATTTTTTGTTCAGATGAGTACTTGTTGCGCCTGAACCAGGAAACATTGCAACACGATTTTTATACCGACATTCTTACTTTTCCCTATTCAGGGGCTAAATCCAAATTCGTTTCAGGCGATATTTTTATTTCGATTCAAAGGGTGGAAGAAAACGCGGTCACTTTTGGCGTCGCCTTTGTCGATGAGCTTCATCGGGTAATTATTCATGGCCTCCTTCACCTCACAGGGTTTGACGATCATTCCCAAGCCGAAAAAGAGGCAATGAAGAAACAAGAAGATATTGCACTTAGCCTAAGAACGTTTTAAGGTTCCACGTGGAACATTTTTTGAATAAGCCCAAAAACGTTCCACGTGGAACACGACCCAGTCCTGGGCTTTAAACAAAGCCAGATAAAACCCCTTATTTTTGTCTTTGAAAAAAGCAGACCATGTTTCCTGAGTATGATGTAATTGTAGTAGGGGCCGGCCATGCCGGTTGTGAAGCCGCAGCCGCAGCGGCCAACATGGGCATGCGTGTTATGTTGTGTACCATGAACATGGGAACCATTGCCCAAATGTCTTGCAATCCGGCGATGGGCGGCGTAGCTAAGGGACAGCTTGTACGCGAAATCGATGCAATGGGCGGTTATTCTGGAATTGTTACAGACAAGACCATGATTCAGTTTCGAATGCTTAATCGCTCAAAAGGCCCGGCAATGTGGAGCCCAAGAGCCCAAAGCGACCGCCTTCGGTTCGCAGAGGAATGGAGACTGCAACTTGAGCAAACCCCAAACATCGACTTTTGGCAAGAAATGGTCGCTGGCTTAATCATAAAAGAGGGCCGCGTTTTTGGGGTGAAAACCTCATTGGGCCTAGAAATTCGAGCTAAAACAGTGGTTCTTACCAATGGCACTTTTTTAAACGGCCTTATCCATATTGGTGAAAAGCAATTCGGCGGGGGGCGGGCAGGAGAAAAGGCCTCTACCGGAATTACCGAACAATTGCGTGAAAAGGGTTTTAAGTCCGGTAGAATGAAAACAGGAACCCCGCCAAGGCTAGATGGAAGATCTATAAATTACAGCCTCCTTGAATGTCAAGAAGGTGACGAACAGCCCGGAAAATTCTCCTTTACCGAAACACAACCCCTCAAGACACAAAGGCCATGTTTTATTGGCCACACCAACGCCGAAGTTCACCGAATTCTGGAATCAGGCTTTGAAAAATCTCCTATGTTTTCGGGCAGAATTGAAGGCCTGGGACCAAGATATTGCCCCTCAATAGAAGATAAAATTGTAAGATTTGCCGACAAGCAGAGCCATCAACTGTTTGTTGAGCCCGAAGGCTGGAATACCATAGAGGTTTATTTAAACGGATTCTCCTCCTCATTGCCCGAAAATGTTCAACTCGCGGCCCTTCAAAAAATTATAGGTTTTGAGCAGGTAAAAATGTTTAGACCCGGATATGCGATTGAATATGACTTTTTTCCACCCGATCAATTAAATCTATCCTTAGAAACCCGCTTGCTTCAAAACCTCTTTTTCGCAGGACAAATAAATGGAACAACGGGTTACGAAGAGGCTGCTGCTCAGGGACTTATGGCTGGAATCAATGCCGCATTAAAGGTTAAAGAAGAGGCACCGCTTATTTTGCGCCGCGACGAGGCCTATATTGGCGTATTGGTCGACGATTTAGTCAACAAAGGAACAGACGAGCCCTATCGAATGTTTACTTCAAGAGCCGAATACAGAATTATTCTGCGTCAAGATAATGCAGACCTCAGACTAACCTCCATTTCGCATAAAATAGGGCTTGCAGACGACATAAGAATGAGGAAGGTAAAAGAAAAAGAACAAGACATTCAATTGGTTTTCAAGGCAATAAACGAGGTTTCTATTGATCCAGAAGAGATAAACCCCTGGCTGGAGAGCGTGGGATCTGCTCCAATGAAACAAAAAAACAAGCTTATTACCTTACTGAATCGACCGGAGACCAATCTCCAGGATTTAATTTTGCATTCCCCTGAAGTGCAAAAACGAATGCAAAATGTTGATTCAGAAGTAATTATGCAAGTTGAAATAAAAGTAAAATACGAAGGCTACATTCGAAAGGAACATGAAATGGCCGAAAAAATGTTGCGCCTGGAAAACGTTTTTCTTCCGACAGATTTCGATTATTCCAGAATACAATCTCTTTCTTTTGAGGGAAGGGAGAAACTATCCAATCAAAAGCCCTTAAGTTTGGGCCAAGCCTCCCGCATTAGCGGGGTTACCCCTGCAGACATTTCCGTATTATTGGTTTATATAGGTCGTTAATTCATGATTTCTTATTCAAATTGTCCCGTTTGTCTTTCAGAGGATTTAGCCTTTGTAATGGAAGTAAAGGACCACTCGATTACAAAAGAGGTTTTTCGCCTAACAGAATGCAAAAACTGCCAGCTTAGAATCACCTCTCCTGTGCCTGAAGCTGAGAGTATAGGAAGGTATTATGCGTCAGACGATTATATCAGCCATTCTAACACAAATAAAGGCCTAATCAACATGGCCTACCAATCGGTCCGAAACTGGACCCTTAAATCGAAGAAAAGAATGATTTCTTCTTTTTCAGGCCTAAATAGCGGAAAACTACTCGATTATGGCTCCGGTACAGGCGAGTTCCTAAGCACAATGAAAAATGAAGGCTGGGAGGTAGAGGGAATTGAGCCTTCAGATATTGCTAGAAATCAAGCTATTGCAAAATTTGGTCTTAATGTAAAGCCTTATCCTGAACTTTTTAATTTACCTGAAAATCAATTTAATGTAATTACCCTTTGGCACGTACTTGAACATGTACATGATTTAGACAAGGTTATGAAAAAGATTAACAGTCTGTTGATAACCAGTGGTTCGCTAATTATAGCAGTTCCTAATTATCAATCGACTGATGCAAAGCATTATAGAGAATTTTGGGCCGCATATGATGTGCCGAGGCATTTATATCATTTTTCAAGTAAATCTGTATCATTTCTTTTGACCCGAAACGGGTTTAAATTGATTGAAAAGAGGCGAATGCCTTTTGATGCCTTTTATGTAAGCATGTTAAGTGAAAAATATAAAGGCCGCGGAATAATTCCAGCGCTATTTATTGGAGCTAAAAGCTGGCTAAGTTCCTTGTTTCAAATCGGCAATACATCCTCTTTAATTTACCTCGCCAAGAAAGTATAAAGCGTTTGTGAAAAAGAAATTTTTGATGCCCTTTTTTATTTTTTTCATGGTCGGTTTGACCCTTTTCTCGTGTGCAACTGAAGGCGCATTGAGTGGAGGGCCGGTAGATAAAGATGGTCCGGTTTTGAAACGAACTTTCCCGGAAGCGGGCGCATTAAATTTTAGGGAAAGTAAAATAATCTTTCTTTTTGATGAGTACCTCATGAGCGGCAAATATGATAAGCAAGTATTTATCAGCCCTGTTTTGTCACCCCCCGCAATTGTAAATGTTATAGGAAAGAAGGTTATTATTCAATTGCCCCCGAACCTGAAAGAGCAAACTACCTATGTCGTAACCCTAGGAACAGATATACCCGATTACAATGCAAAAAACAAGCGCGATGCGCCCATTCAATTTGCTTTTTCAACCGGAGACGTTTTAGATAGTTTATCTTTCTCGGGCAAAATTATTGATCCGATTACCGGAAAACCAGTGGGCGAAATGGCCCTCTTTCTTTTCGACGCAAATCAAAACGCAGTTGATTCAATATATA
>JAYSVQ010000300.1:0-4964 GCA_043718485.1 Bacteroidota bacterium | reverse complement strand
CGCTGGATATGGGCGCAAAAGTTGCGAATTTAAATATTGCCACAACCGATAGCTACCTTGATAAAAGCGGAGCAAGACAAGAGCGCACCGAATGGCATAGAGTCGTTTTGTGGAGAGGCCTGGCCGATACCGCAGAAAGATATTTAAAGAAAGGCTCTACTATTTTTATTGAAGGTCGGCTCGTTACCAAAAGTTGGGATGGAGAAGATGGAAAGAAAAATTACCGAACTGAAGTTGAAGCCGACCGCATGATTATGCTCGACAGCAAAGGTGGCGGTGAATTCTCTGGCGGCGGCGGTAGTGCTTTTCCTGCACAAGAAAATTCCAGACCCATTCAGCAAACACAAGGTAACCCTGCCGTGAATGCAGGTTCTGACACGCATCAAGACGACCTGCCTTTTTAATTTAATCACGCATTTGTGGACGGAGACCCTAGTAGTTACTTCTTTTTAAATCTCTCTTTTACAGAGTTTCTCTCTCAGTTTGGATTCAGACTGGGTTTAGTGGTGGTTTTTCTGATTTGCACTGCCTTCATGAGCGCATGTGAAATTGCCTTCTTTAGTTTAAGCCGAACCGAGGTTGAGGATTTTAGAAACCGAGAGGATACTAGTGCAAGAATCGTAAACGATTTATTGCACACACCCAGATACTTGCTTGCCACCTTACTTACAGCCATCAACCTTTTAAATGTAGGTATCATTCTCATTTTTTCGCTTTCATTACGAGAGTTGAGTGTATTAAATCACTGGAATGAATGGAGCCCTTACCTCTTACCACTTTTGGAAATCGGCCTTATCACTTTTGTGATTTTGTTTTTTGGTGAGATTACCCCAAAGGTGTATGCCGTTCAAAAGCGAACCGAAATTGTAAGTAGTACTGCTTTTGTCATTCGTTTTTTACGCACCGTTTTTTATCCTATTTCCTGGTTGATGATTAATTCGACCCGATTTCTGGATAAACGCCTTCCCAAAGAGCCGGGAATCACTTCAAAAGAAAAAATAAAAATGGCAATCGACTTGACCTCAGAAGCCGATTCCCCTGATGAGGAAAAACATATTCTAAAAGGCCTGGTCGATTTTAGTTCTATCTCGGTGAAAACGATTATGACCGTGCGGGTAGATGTAAAAAATATTGATTTAAGCACGCCCTTCTCTGACCTGGTTTTGCTTATCAACGAATTTGGTTTCAGCCGAATTCCCGTTTTTGAAGACACGCCCGATCAAGTAAAAGGCATTTTATATGTTAAGGATTTATTACCCCTTTTGAGCCCACATGAAAGCAATCCCGATTGGAAAAAATTATTAAGACCTGCCTTATTCGTTCCTGAAACCAAGAAAATTGATGCCCTTTTAGAAGAATTTCGGGAAAAAAGGCAGCACATTGCCATTGTGGTGGATGAGTTTGGCGGCACCGCCGGCATTATCACCCTCGAGGATATTATTGAAGAAATTTTCGGAGAAATCAACGACGAGTTTGATAGCGTAGAGTTGGTGTATTCTAAACTTTCTGAAAATGAATATGTTTTTGATGGCAAATTGCCGCTGCATGAATTATATGAAATCACCGGAACCGACCCCACCCACTTTGAAGAGGCCAAGGGAGACAAAGACAGCCTGGCAGGATTAATTCTGGAAGTCTATGGAAAAATTCCGGACAAGGGAGATGTGATTGAGCTTTACGGATTTCATTTTCACATTGAATCTGTGGTCAACAATAGAATAAAAAGAGTAAAAATGGTTTTGCCTAAAAACCACGAAGAACTTTCGACCTCATGATGCGAGACATATTTTTTTCTTTATCCGCCGGAATTTGTCTTATTCTTTTTTCGTGTAAATCAGAGCCATATCCCCGACCGCGGTCTTTTCCCCGAATCGACTTGCCTAAGCATGCCTATGAAACCTGGACAAGCGAATCTTGTCCCTTTACTTTTGAAAGCCCTACAGGTGTGCGCCTACTCAAGCAAAGAGAAGACAGCTGTGTTGTGGACTTTTACTTTTCATCCTTCAACTATTTTTGGCATTTCACCTACCGTAATTTGTTGGAATCAAAAAGAGCGAGAAATGCGCATGAAGAAGAGTATTTGAAATTAGTCATGAAACATGCCCAGAAAATGGAATTTCTAGACGAAATTCCCATCACGGGCCCCGGTGGCTGGGGAACCCTGTATGAACTTAAAGGGGATGTAGGGGCACCGTACCAATTGATATTTGGGGACTCTGTCCATTTGCTCATGACCTCCTTTTATTTTCAGGAAGCGCTGGACCAGGATTCTTTGCAACCCTTGGTAGATTACGTTAAGGAAGATTTGTTGCACATGGTTGCCACTTTGCATTGGCGCTAAAAAAGGCTCCCCGGCCTCTTGCGAAACCGGGGAGATACTTTATCAACCAATTATTTCAACTTTTGAAAAAGGGAACTCTTATTTAAACGGCAGGCAATAAAAAAGGTTTTATAAAATTAAAGCGTGGCCGATTCGACCACGCTTCAATACACAAAAGCAAGAAAGGGTTAATTTTTATTGCTGTTTTTCTCAGCAGAAGCACAGCATGATTTTGAACAGCCGGGCTCACATTTTTTTGCAGCTTTACCTTTGTCAGTACATTTTGCGCCCGAAGCTGCTTTCGCGCCATGGTCACATTTGTGGTTTGCAGAAGCTGATGCACCTTTAGACTTACAGCAAGATGCGTCTCCGCCTTTTGCTGCAGTTCCATGACCGGCACACTTATGCGCAGAAGCTGCTTTAGCATCTGAATCAAGGGTAGCCTTGCTTGAGCTTACTGCATTTTCTTTTTTAGCAGGTGTGCCTTCAGACTGAGCCTGAATTGAACCTGTACCTAAGAATGCCAAAAAGGCAAAAGCGAAGATCGTAATTCCAAATTTTTTCATTTTTATCTCCTGAATTTTAATTTTTTATGAACGGGCTAAGGTAACAAAAATTGTGCCGTAAAACAATGGAAATTCATCCAAAAACCAGAGATTCCCCTATTTCATGAAAAAGTTGAGGAACTCACTTCTAACCGTAGAATCTTGAAATTTACCTGAATATTGGGCCGTGAGGGTCATGCTCCCCTGATCCTGAACCCCCCGGCAAGACACACACAAGTGCGAAGCATCCAAAACCACCGCCACATCCTCAGTTTGCAACACGGTCTTCAATTCATTCAAAATCTGAATCGTCATTCTTTCCTGAACCTGCGGACGACGCGCGAAATAATGAACAATTCGGTTGATTTTACTCAAACCAATTACCTTTCCACTTGAAAAATAGGCCACATGCGCCTTACCCATAATGGGCACAAAATGGTGCTCGCAAAAAGAATAAAAAGGAATGTCGCGTTCCAGCAACATTTGATTGTAGTTATACTTGTTTTCAAACAAGCTAATCTTTGGCCGATTTTCGGGATTCAAGCCTCGAAAAACTTCTTTTACATACATTTTTGCCACCCGATAGGGCGTTTTTCTCAAGCTATCATCATTTAAATCAAGCCCAAGCACATGCATGATTTCAGTAAAATGCTTTTCAATTAATTTTACTTTTTCATCGTCGCTCAATTCAAAAGCATCCGGTCGAAGCGGAGTATCATAAGCATTGCTTACATGTCCGTCTTCAAGTTCGTCGTATTTCAGTTTTTTAATCACCTGCGTATTCTACAAAATTACGTTCTGTTTCAAATAAAGTAACCGCAATATCAAATTCCGCTCCGATTTTCTCCCGCAAAATATTCCAAATCACAACGGCAATATTTTCAACCGTAGGATTCAGATTTTTGAAGTGCTCAATATCCAGATTCAAATTTTTATGGTCGAATCGGTCTTCGATTTCAGCTTTTACCAGTTGGTCAAGCAATTTCAAATCCATAACAAAACCGGTTTCCGGGTCAATATTTCCGGTAAGTTTTACGGTGAGGTTATAATTGTGTCCGTGGTAGTTGGGGTTATTGCACTTACCAAAAACCAAGGTATTCTTTGCCGCATCCCAATTGGAATTGTGCAAGCGGTGCGCAGCATTGAAATGGCAATTTCGGCAAACGGTAACTCTCATCACTCAAGCCCTCTTTGGGCGAATCAATCTACAACTATACAGAAAAAGAATTGTTTAGGGTTCGCTCCACTTAAAAAAAGTTGATTTTGAGGTGAAAAGGGGGTTTGGGGCAGAAAAAGCCTAGGAACCAATAAGGAATTTCTTAACTAATATCATTGGGCAGGAACTTATTTTGAGATTAAACCTTCCGGACCATAAATTTAGGAAACGATTGTATGTAACATTCTCATCAAAAACAGAAATCCATAACCCCCTCCAAAAACAAACCGAGTAAAATTCCCAGTCCTCTTGACAAATTAAAATTCAAAAAATGAAAACTACCACTCTGCCCGAAAGTTGGCTTGCCGTATTGCGTTTTTTCAATTGTCTTTGAGTATCAAGGGATTGTGGAATGCGGAGTATCGTGTATATATGAGTTGTGACGCAAGCCCGGGCGCAAAGAATCAGACGCACCATGCGCCCGGCCCGGCCCCAAGCCACCGGCACGTTAGCTGCCATTATTGCGCTCCGAATAAACGACACTGCTAAATTGAAACTTTTGAGCATGAACAAACAGTCAATTACAATTAATGGGGACCACTTTACGGACTTGGAAAGTTTCTATAACGAAATAGATCGGGTGCTGACAAAAAATTTGGATTGGAAAACGGGACACAACCTTGATGCTTTTAATGACTTATTGCGCGGTGGTTTTGGTGTTTATGAAAATGAAGAACCTGTAAAGCTAAATTGGACAATCTTTGCAAACAGTCGCAAACAATTAGGGCAAGTGCTTATTGATAAGTTAATAGAGATTATAAAACATCATGACCGTATTAAATTTTCAACCACTGAGTAACTATGAAAGAATCAAAAGAAATAAATATCAAATCGTCCACTATTGAAAAGGGGCTCGAATTAGCAAAGGATTTTCTTGGGAAGT
>JAYSVQ010000299.1:0-1742 GCA_043718485.1 Bacteroidota bacterium | reverse complement strand
AATCAATTGAAGATTTTGATTTAATAGTCGTACTCATAAACCTTGAATTGGAAATAATAGACGAATCGGGTTCATGGGAGGAAAACCGCAAGGTGTGGGATGAATTAATTCCAAAGACCAAAGAAGCGAAGGCAAAAGCAGAAGAAATTTTTTCCCTTCGGTTACTATACAATTCAATTCTAACGGCGAAATTTAGTGTGCGGGCTGACGAGCCATCAAGCCGCGAAAACCTTCTTGCCCTTCGGGAAGATCCAATTCTTAATGCTGAACGATCATACCTTTCCATTACAGCCGAAATTTTAGCCTGTAAACTTCAGGGCGAGTTCTCCATTTACTCAAGAGAGCTCCAAGGTGGGCTTGACTTTTTTCTGAGAGCCATTTTTCTCTTCGATGGAAATCCAAAACTTAAAGAAGTCAACTTCAGCGACTACTATCATATAAAATTAAGAGCAACTTTTCTTTATATCGCTCTCAATCAATTCAATCATGCCTTCGCAATTTTGAAAGAATGCGATCCCGTATTTCATGATAAACCCATCACAAAACCCGTACTTTGGGTTAAATACTATGCGGCCAAAGTATCCTATTTTATTGAAATAGGCGATTACAAGCAACTGACAATGATCGGAGAGGTTGTCTTGAAAGCAGTAGGCGACAGACCCGAATACACATCCATCCTTTTAAATCATTTGTTTTGCTTTGTAATGGCAAAGCAATCATTTCATTGTGGCGATTATTCTACCGCAAAGAAGTGGATGAAAAAATACAATCTACTTGACTCAGGTATGAAGTTATTGAAATACGAAATTTGGGCAAAAGTCCTGAATCTCTTCATCGCCTTCGAACTTGGTGAATTTGAGTTGATTTCAAAAACGTTGCCATCCATTTCCAAAAATCTAAAGTCTGGAAATCATTCCGGGTATATCAGAACCCTACTTAGAATGGTAGAGAAGTCTGCAACAAATATTCACACAGAAAATTTAAAAGTTCTCCTTTCAAAAGAAAAAAAAGAATTGGAATCATTTGACATTCAAAAAGATCAACTTGACGTTTTTGAGGTTTTCAATGGCCTAGATTGGATGAACTCAAAACTTGCAAATACTTCGATTTCTGAATTATTGAAAAAGAAAATTCCCGCTCAAAAAAATTAAAAGGCCTCCACAAAAACTAATACGACCCCGCCCCCTGAAAAACTCACCGCAACCTTGTATTTCCCAATTTGACCTGTCGACCAAATCGTAACATTTCCGGAACTGTAAAAATTCCAAATCTTGGAGGGAGCCGTACCCAATAATTTTGAAGTGAGGCTTACGATTTTACTTAGTTCTGTTGAGGGTAAAATATAGGTAACGTCTTGCCCTGCAAAATAAATACAGGCTCCATTTTGCGGAACGGCGGGTGTGCGGGGTGGAGACGTAGTTTGTCCGTTCAGCGATTGTGTTGTGCTGAGAAAGAAGATTCCAACACAAATAAGAAGGAATTTTTTGATCATGAACAGATTGTAAAATTACCCTAACAAAGATAAAGAATTAAAAAGCAGGGACAATGGGTTTTTGACGGCTCAATTTAGGGCTTTAAAAATGGGTTTTAACCCAAATTTCCTAATAATTGAGCGATTTTAGGCCCTTTTCCGGTAAATGGTTTTTAGGGCTTGAAATTGTTAGATAATAACCCTCGGGGAACTTACCTCATACCTCCCCATTTTTTGCAATAACACAGACCCCTGTTGCCTTTCGCTATTC
>JAYSVQ010000298.1:0-4996 GCA_043718485.1 Bacteroidota bacterium | reverse complement strand
ATTCCTTTGGCAGGCAAGATAACCAAAGGCACCTTTTCGACCTGAACAAGGCTGGTATCCAAGCCAAACCAACGCTCAGGACTTGCTGTAACATTTTTAATCGCAATTTGGGCCGTTAAAATAAATTCCTCACCAAAGGGCAATTGATTTTCATATGAAAAGGTCTCTTCTAAAATGATGAATTTAAAATCGCCCGTTACGTTTCGTTCCCGCAGAGAATGGTAACGACTTACCACATCTATTTCTTCTTTCTCTACCATTTCTTCTACCACTTTTCTAAGAAAAACATTTACCCTTTGCTGAACCCTGAACCCAAGATAAAAAGTAACTCTATACACATCGTTTTCTGCAATTTTAATCACTTTGTATTCTTGACTGTAGGGGTCGTCTGTTAGTTCAATATGCACAAACCAATAAATATCGGCGCGCTTGGGTTGTTTTTGTAAAATAGAATAAAGTATTTTTTGCTCTACTTCATCCTCCTTCGCTGAGGTGCTTAGAAAAACTAAATGGGTTGCATATTTGGGTAAACTTTGATCATGACTGAGCGCAACCAATTGATCTACATAATCTTTTATTTTTACAAACTCGGTAAGGCGACCTTTGATTATATGCGCTCTTCTCCAAACATACATTAAAATAAATGCAGCCCCAGCCATGAAAATGGTTACGAATGCTCCATCCCAAAATTTGGTAAGGTTCGCAACCATAAAACATCCTTCTATAAAAAGATAAAAAAGCAAGAATAATGTCGCAATGATTGGATTTACCTTTTTAATAATTAAGAAAAAGAATAGAAGTATCGTCGTCATCATCATGGTCATGGTTATGGCAAGACCATAAGCTCCTTCCATTCTCGCAGAATGTTGAAAACCAAGAACAACTAAAATACAAGCAATCATTAATCCCCAATTTATTGCAGGAATATACAATTGCCCTTTAGCGTCTGAAGGATAATTTACTTTTACGCGGGGAAAAATTCCTAATCGGATGGCTTCTGAAACTAACGTGAATGATCCTGAGATTACAGCCTGACTCGCAATAATGGTTGCCATCATCGCTACCACGACACCTGTAATTCTGAACCAATCGGGCATGATCTCATAGAAAGGGTTTTCTGAAGCATGAAAATTCAATGTTGTTCCTTGTCTGGTAAGCAACCAGGCACCCTGACCAAAATAATTGAGGACTAAAGCGATTTTTACGAATATCCAACTTACTCTCAAATTCGGTCGTCCGCAATGGCCCAAATCAGAATAGAGAGCTTCTGCTCCCGTTGTGCACAAAAAGACTGCACCTAAAAGCCAAAACCCGCCGGGATATTGGGTTAAAAGGTGAATGGCATAATAAGGATTAACCGCTTTTAATACCTCCGGATTGTAAACAATTTGACTTAAACCCAACACGGCCAGCATTGAAAACCATATCATCATGATTGGGCCGAAAGATTTGCCAACTACGGAACTGCCAAAGGGTTGGAAGGAAAAAATAAGAACAATAATTGCAATTCCTACACCGATGGTTGGAAATCCGGGAAACCTTTCTGACAAACCCTCAACTGCAGACATTACAGAGATAGGAGGGGTTATAATACTGTCTGCCAACGTCATGGCGCCACCAATGACCGCAATCCAAATCAGGAATTTTTTTGATTTTCTTACTAATGAGAAAAGTGAAAAAACGCCTCCTTCCCCATTATTATCTGCCTTAAGCGTTAACAAAACATATTTAAGTGTGGTTTGTAGAGTAAGGGTCCAAAAAACACAAGAAATTCCACCTAATATTAAATCTGGTGAAATCACCCTTTCTCCCATAATGGCCTTCATTACATAAAGAGGAGAAGTTCCGATATCCCCAAAAACAATTCCAAGACTTACTAGAATTCCAGCCCCTGTAAGTTTGCTAATGCTTGAGTGTGACATTGATTATTTTGAAAATGCGCCCAAAGTAAAGGATTTTTTTTAACACCTTTCTAGTGCAGGAGCGTTTCCAATAAATGAATGGCTGTTTAATTTCGACTGAAAATAGGATTAACCCTATAAAGGGCCTTTTGGTAGCGCCAAACCTTGGGTTTTAGGTTTAAGCGTTTTGCAAAATCAAAATCATGAAAAAACCGCTCATGATAAAAGGGAAGCAGATACCTTATTTTTTTGAGGTTTTAAACCTGTAAGAGAGCCCTAATGAAAGGTAATTTCTTGGAGCAATTTCAGTTATGCCAATTCCTCCAGACAAGTCAACCATACAGTTTTGATTAACTAAGAATGTAAAGCCGCAGTCAAGCCGGTGATCTGCTTTAGTTTCGTTTTGCAAATAGCCATAAATTTCTGCGTAAAAACCAATTTTCTTGGTTAGGCTAAGTCCGGTGGTTAAAGTATAAATATAGGTTTGATCTGCAATTTCCCCATTCCATTCTGCACCAAGATTATAAGCCAAGGCAATTCTTTCTGATACTGTATGTTGCATTGTAAATCTAAATGCAGGGGCAATGAACTTTGCCTGAAAATCCTTGCTTCCAACATTAGAAGTTGTAAGATGCCCGATAAATGAAGTTTTTGGTATCATTCCCTTTTCCTCAATAAGTGCTGCTTTAAACCCAATGGTTAATGGCGTTATTCCTGTTTTAAAATCGGCGACATTTTTTTCGCTGACCAGCTCTCCAATCAATCGTAACTCAAATTTTTCTGTTACTCCATATTTAAAAAGGCTTGAAGGGTAACTGTAATTTATCACATTGTCAGTCGCATTTTCAATTGTAAATCCATGTTCTACTTGAATGTATTTTTTTGGGGTAATAAACGGACATTCAGTTTGGTCAGGTCTATCAAGTTGAATGGCAGGAATATTTTGTCCAAATGAATGAGCAAGGGGCGAAAGTAAAAACAGCCCAACTAAAATTAAATATCTTGTCAAATTGCAGAATAGCATTGCCCGATTAGATTTAGGCAATAATCGAAAATTAATTTAGGCTATCCTAAAAATTAATTTAAAGCTATTTTAAAGTGCTGTAAATTAATGATTTAACTATACTGCTCAACCTAATCAAGGTTGAAAAGGTTGACCCGTACAAGGATTAATAGCCCCACATTGACCTAAGTAACCCTTTAGGCTCTTCATCTTTCCGGATGCTGGTTTTGATTTTGGTTGGGCACTCAGGCAAGGATATAAATTCAAATCAAATCCAGGAATGTATAGAGGTAAATCTGAGGGTTTAATCTTTTTATTTTTCCATGTTCCAGGTTTTGATGGGGGTTCAAAACAAACCCATATTTTTTCGCCTTTTGAACCTGCACTCAGGTCTTGAACGTTTACAGAATAAGTGCAGGAAAATAAAATGGATTGGGTAGCTGCACAATGTACATCTACGCTATAGGTTGCATCGCTGGTTGGAGAAACAATAATGGAAGGGCTTGTTGCCGCATTCGACCAGGTGAAAAAAAATGCAGGTCCTGCATTTTCAAAAGCTTGACCTAGTTTAACACTTTGAGGATTGCATAATCCCTTTGTTAAATTAAAACAGGTTTGGCCACAGTTTGGTATCATCACGGGACATCCAATGCAATTACCAAATACAGGTTGAGTAGGCCCTGAAGCGCATCCTATAAAACAAAAATGTAAGCTGATTGCTATATTTTGGCTCGGATTATTGGCATCGCTCGCATTAATCATCGCCCAAGTATTTATAGTTATCGAAGGGTTGGAGTAATCTACTAATTCTACGTATAAGGCATAAGTGCCACAAGAACAAATTTCTGTGGTAGGAATTTCCACCGATTTCGGATTATTGAGAATCGAATTATCACATGAATACATCATGGTATTTGGATTGGGAACGGATGGAAAGTTGCTTCCATCGTTCAGGACCGAAAGTTTTACTTTTCCAATGCCCAATCCGGCCATGCCGCTCGTAATTTTTATTTTTAATAAATTGTTGCTGTAGGAGGCAAATTCAACTGTACCAAATGAACTTCCTGGATAATCAAAAGACCCGAGTTCAACATTTTCGGTTGCACATGCTTGTGAGGACGGTGGTTGGTTTACAGGTGAGCAAATAGAATTAGGGTTAAAAGGCAAAGAAAATGCCGCTTCCTCAATATTATTTTTGTCTAACTCCTGGTCAGGGAACCGACTACAGGTTGAAAAAGTCAAAAGTGAAATTAGAACTGCGAAAAAAAGTCGGGAAATACTGATTTCCCTTAATGTTGGATTTTTCATAAGAATTTGCCTTGGTTGAGAATACAATTTTCAGACTAAAGTTCCTGAAAAACAAATTCTTAAGTCTCTAAGCAGACCTTTATTGCTGAAAGTGAGAATTTGAATTATAAACGCTCACTTGCCAAGGTTGCAAGGGCAGACCTTTCCCCTTTTTGAAGGCCAATGTGGGCATATAATTCACTCCCTTGCAATTTGTCAACTAAATAAGATAGCCCATTACTTTGAGAATCAAGATAAGGGGTATCGATTTGAAAAATGTCACCAGTAAAAATAATTTTTGTGCCTTCCCCAGCTCGGGTAATAATGGTTTTGATTTCATGCGGGGTAAGGTTCTGCGCTTCATCTACAATAAAAATTACATTTGAAACACTTCTTCCCCGAATATAGGCTAAGGGTTGTATAACCAATTTTTCATTGTTAACCATTTCCGTAATGCGCTGAAATTCTTTTGATTTTTCCCCAAACTGGCTTTGAATAAATTTTAAATTATCCCACAAGGGTTCCATGTAGGGATTCAGTTTAGATTTTATGTCGCCTGGTAAATACCCAATGTCCCGGTTTGATAATGGAATGATAGGCCTTCCCAAAAGAATTTGTCTGAATTGGCTTCTCATTTCGATTGCACCTGCTAATGCTAATAAGGTCTTCCCGGTTCCTGCGATTCCCATCAAAGAAACCAGAGGTACATTTTCATTTAAAACAGCGTGAAGGGCAAAGGCCTGTTCTGCATTTCTTGGCGTGATTCCGTAGGCAGCTACCCGATCGACTCTTTCTATAGCCTGCG